>JALUKJ010000427.1 GCA_027056615.1 Campylobacteraceae bacterium
CAAAAATATTTAGCTCTCCTTTCAAGGCAAATTTTTTAAACTCCTCTTCTAGTCTGCTTATATTAATACTAAATACCTTTTCTACCTCTAAAGCCGATTTTAAAAACTCTATATCTATTCTTTTTACAGTTTCATTTGGGATATTTAGGTTTAAGTCTAAATCTCTATCTTTTATAGTTACAAGTCCTAAATAAAATAAAAGTGACTTAAAGTTATTCTCTTGGCTTAAGTCTAATGCACTAAAATCTTGAACTAAATTACTAATAGTTATATGCTCTCCACCTATAAGGGTTTGCATGGTTTTAAAATTACCATTTAGCTTTTTATTGGTGTAGATAATGCTCCTTAGTTTTGAGTAGTCGCTTCGGACATTTATATCTATCATCTCTCGTGGTGGTTTATGTAGAGGGAGAAACTTATTTACAAAATATAAAATCATATCGGTATTGTAGAGTCGTTCTGTGCTATCTTCGCTAAAGTTATAATGGTCATACCACTCCTGTAACATCTCTAGTGAGACTTTATCACTGATGTTATAGTCTTTTAAAATCTTCTCTAATTCACTCTGATTAAAGCCCACCATATTGTGAAATGTAGGGTGCAAAGAGATATTATCTCCAATATTAAATCCACTTGTTACATCATACATAGTCATTGGGGTTACCCCTGTTATAAACATTCGTTTAATTGGAGCATTGTTTCCTGTAGCTCCTGCTTTTAGAGTTGTAAAAAACTGTTTAAATGGGGCTGTTTTTTTTGTGACTATATTTAGGTAATCCTCTTTGTTGTTTAAAAAGAGTTTGTTTGCAAAGTTGTCGTATTCATCTATCATTACATAGAGATTTAAATGATGTTTTTTAATATATTTAAATATATCTTCAAACATAGATATAGGGTCATCATTTCCGAAGTTTATCTCTAAATTGTATCGCTCTTTAAAACTCTGAAGTGTTAACTTTAGAGAGTATCTAAAACTCTCCTCTACATTGTAGATATTAATAGCACTAAAATCAAACCGTAAAACCATATAGCTACTTGCCTCTTTACTTTTACGGTTTAAGATGTAGGTATCTTTAAAGATAGCCTCAAACTCATCTTTAAAATATATGTCATAATAAGCTTCTAAGATAGCTACAAAAAGAGATTTACCAAAGCGTCTTGGGCGTAAGAACATCATAAAACTAGAGGGAAAGTTTTCTAGTTTTTCGATATAGTGCGTTTTATCGACAAAGTAGAAATTTTCTGTTTTTAACCTTTTAAAATCACTTATGCCATAGGGTATCTTTTTCATTTTTAATCTTTTTTGATTTAATTATATCATAAGTGATATTGTGTGGGCTTTTTCCTGATGTCAAGCTTTACAAGATTGTTTTAGTTTTAGGCTAAATCCAAAGGACTAATCACTATACCCTTGTTCATCTCTACTACAACATGTGTATATATCATTGTTGTCTCTACACTTTTATGACCAAGTAACTCTTGAATTGAGCGTAAATCTATACCATTTTGCAACAAATGTGTAGCATAAGAGTGCCTAAAGATATGTGAAGTAACTCTTTTATGTATCTTTGCTTTTTGTGAAGCTTGTTTAATATTTCGTCCCAAGGTCTTTTCATGAATATGATGTCGTCGTATTACCTCACTTCTAGGGTCTTTAGCAACTTTTTTCATAGGAAACAAAAACTGCCACTTAGTCTCAAACTTAGCATTTGGATATTTTCTCTCTAAGGCATAGGGCATATAGACAGTTCCATAACCATCAGCTACATCTTTTTTATGAAGTTCCTCAACTATGCCTACTTGAACTTTAAGCCTATCTTTTATCTTTTGAGGTAAAGGTACAGTTCTATCTTTTAAACTCTTGCTATCCCAAATATAGACCTTATCAAATCCAAAATCTATGTCTTTTA
>JALUKJ010000428.1 GCA_027056615.1 Campylobacteraceae bacterium
AATATGTTTATGCTACAAAATGACAATAAAGAGCTTCGACTTTTTTATGGATTATCAGATAAAATATTTTCTCAAAGTATAGAGAAGTTAGTAGGTAAAGAAGTTGTGCCTATAAAAGCTTCTAAAGTAACAAAGCCAATTAGTTTGTGGAGTACTAAAGTTAATGATATTGATGGAGTTATCTCTTCTATTGATTATTAATTCTAAGGTGCTATCAAAAGAGAACACCTTAAAAAAGATATAAAGCCTATTTATATCTAAAAGTAATACGCCCTTTATCAAGGCTGTATGGGGTAAGTTCTACTTTTACAGTATCACCTGGTAAGATTTTAATGTAGTGCATTCTCATTTTACCTGCGATGTGACATAAGATAATATGTCCATTGTCAAGTTCAACTCTAAATGTTGCATTTGGTAATGCTTCTATAACTTTACCATCAATCTCTATTACGTCGTCTTTAGCCATCTATTCTCCTTTTTTAATGAATATGTTTCTGTTTTACTGTTCTATTGTTTATAAATCGTGTGTCGGTTGGGCATTGGTTAAAATTACTGCTTTACCATTGACAACGGCTACGGTATGTTCATAGTGAGAGGAACGAAGTCCATCTTGGCTCACTACTGACCATTTGTCTTCTAAAATGACAGGTTCATCACTCTTTTGACAAATCATTGGTTCTAAACAAAATACCATACCATTTTTAATCTTTGGACCTTGGTTTGGTTTACCATCTACATAGTTTGGAATATTTGGTTCCTCATGAGGTTTTTTACCAATACCATGACCACAAAAGTCTCTTAATGGTACATAACCACGCTCTCGAATGAATGTCTCTAAAAGATTAGAAAGCTCTTTAAATCGCATACCAACTTTGATATTCTCTATTGCATGATAGAGTGCATCTTTAGAACAAGCAATAAGCTCTTCATCCTCTTTAGAAATCTCACCAATTGCCATAGTTATAGCAGCATCACCAAAATAGCCATCTATTTTAGTTCCTAAGTCCAAGCCTAAGATGTCACCATTTTGCACTTTATAATCCGTAGGAATACCATGAATACAAATTTCATTAAGAGAGGTACACACAGAAGCAGGAAAGCCATAAAGACCTTTAAAAGAGGGTTCTGCTCCATGTTGACGAATAAACGCTTCACCCATAGCATCAATCTCTTTAAGGGTCATTCCAACAGTAACATTTTCTTGGAGATATTTAAGTGTTTTACCAACAATCTCACCAGCTTTTGCAAGTTTGGTGAGTTCGTTTGGTTTTCTAAGTGCAATAGCCATTATAGACCCACTGCACCTAAAGTTTCATATTTACTCATATAGATTTGAGCTTCAATTTTTCTCATTGTATCAAGTGCAACTTGAACAATAATAAGAACAGATACCCCACCAAAATAGAAGGCTGCTCCCATTGAGTTAATCAATACAAATGGAATAGTAGAGATAATTGCTAAGTAGAATGCACCTGAACCTGTTAATCTACTTGCTACCTCATTAATAAACTCTTTGGTATGTTCACCTGGACGTACACCAGGAATAAACCCACCTTGACGTTTTAAGTTATCTGCTATATCTTTTGCATTAAATGCAATAGATGCATAGAAAAATGCAAAGAAGATAACCAAAATAAAAGTAGCAATATTAAATCCAATACCCCCAGGGGCTAATGTATCTGCAATTGCTTTAGCAATACTGTTATCTGTATGACCTAAAAGGGTAATAGGAAACATTAAAACAGCCGAAGCAAAAATTGGAGGAATTACCCCTGAAAGGTTTACTTTGATTGGAATATAGTTCATTACTCTTTTGTCTTGGTTTTGCATAATTGTTTTTCTTGAGTAAGAGATAGGAACCCTACGCTCTCCAAGTTCAACATAAAAAAAAAAAAAAA
>JALUKJ010000429.1 GCA_027056615.1 Campylobacteraceae bacterium
TATTAAAGATAAGTATGGAAGTAGAGGTTATGCTAAATATCCTGAGGTTTATCAGAAGCTCTTTAAAAAGGAGTTAGAAGAGTTTAGACGTTTGGCAGATGAGATAACGGTGGAGAGGGTTTTGGAGATTTGTGAGTAAAAAAAATGTTAACTAAAATTTACTTTTTAAATAAAAAATGATAAAATGTAAAACAAAACTAACAAAATGGGACTCTATGCTAAAGATATTTGCCAATAACCAACCATCAGGAGAGCTTGATTATAATGACTCTTCTAAAGAGTTTATATTTAACTATACCCAAGATAACCCCATCTCTTTGACCATGCCTTACCGTAGTAAAAGTTACCTCTCTTCTTATCATCTACACCCTATTTTTGATATGAGTATGCCTGAGGGGTATTTGTTTGAGTTACTTAAAAATTTGCTGATTAAAGAGTATGGAAAGATAGATGATTTTTTACTTTTTTCTCATCTCTCTCGTTCTATTGAGGGGTATTTGACTTATAGAAACGATACTCAAAGTTCCAATAAAACTTTTGAGTTAGAGGAGATTTTAGAGGACAAAGATGGAAACCTTTTTGCTCATTTGGTTGAGAACTTTTTACATCAATCAGCCATTGCAGGGGTGCAACCAAAGGTTTTGGCACAATTAAAAGAGAAAACAACGCTCTCTACACGAGCCTATATTGTAAAGAGTTTTTCGCAAGAGTATCCACACCTAGCAGAGAATGAGTATTTTTGCATGAGGGCATTAAACCATGCAGGAGTTGTAACTCCTAAATTTTGGTTGAGCAAGAGTAAAAAGCTTTTTATTATGGAGAAATTTACCTACAAAAAAGGAGATGATAGCTTTTATGGTTTTGAGGAGTTTTGTGTTCTTTTTGGATTTAACAAAGAGAAGAAATATAGTGGAAGTTATGAGCAGATTGCTAAAGCCATTGCTAAAATAAGCACACAAAAAGAGCAAGACCTTAGAGCTTTTTTTAAGATGACAATTTTAAATTATCTACTTAAAAATGGTGATGCCCACCTAAAAAACTTTGGGGTACTCTACACAGCTGACAAAAAAGAGCGATTTTTAGCTCCTGCTTATGATGTGGTAAATACCCTTATCTACTTACCAAAAGATAAACCTGCTCTTATGCTTGGAGGCAAAAAGGTATGGCTTAACAAAGAGGAGCTACTATCTTTTGGTACGAACTTTTGTCTGCTAAATAAAAAAGAGGCAACCGATGAATTTACTTTATGTTTGGAGGCTGTTCAAACAATACGACAAGAGATTATAGAGTACATTCCAAACAATCCAAATTTTAAAGCTTTTGGAGAGAAGTTTGTTAAGATTTTAGATTTCTCTCTTGGTAAAAACCTAACCAAAACCTATAAGGATATTTCAAATGGAATTTTATAAGATAGGTAGCACCATAAAAGAGCTAAGAAAAGCTAAAAAACTGACACAAGAGCAAGTTGCAAAGCGTTGTGGGATTACTCGTCAAACTCTTGCTAAGCTAGAAAAAGGGGAGATAGATAAAGTTTCAATTCAGGTATTTGTTAAACTTTTAGATGCTTTAAATCATGAGTTGGAGATTGTGGAGAAGAAGCCTTTTTACTATTTTGATGTGAATGAGTTGTAGGGTAAAATTGCTATTGCACCAAATAGAAAAGGAAAAAAATGTTCAAAATAGAGATAGACCAAGAGGTACACCTAGAGTTAATCCATTTCTCTCATGCCAAAGATATTTTTACTTTGGTAGAGCAAAACAGAGAGCTTTTTAGAACATGGCTTGATTGGGTTGATGGCTCAACAACCATAGAAGATACAAAAGCATTTATAAACCATGAGATGCAACAATATGCTAATCATAAAAACATCACTTGTATAATTTTTTATAAAAACAGGTTGGTAGGGAATGTGTCTCTTTTAGGAATGCGAAAAGGGTATGGTATAAAACGAGGAGAGCTTGGTTATTGGTTAGATGCTAAAGCTCATAGAAAAGAGATTATGCAAAAAGCTGTCAAGAAGATGATAGAGATAGGTTTTGAACATTATGCTTTAGATAAAATATCACTTCGATGTGCCATACAAAATGACCGAAGTTGTAATGTGGCTCAAAAGCTTGGATTTACTCATGAAGGTAGATTTAAAAATGAGATAGCGTTGCATGGTGTTATGATGGATGTTGATGTTTATGCTGTTTTTAGAGATGAGTATTTGAGATGCAACTAATTATACAAACTCTACTACCCCTAATACTCTTAGTAATATTGGGTTGGGTACTAAAAAAGACCATAGCCGATGACTCATGGACGACTGTTTTAAACAAATTATCGGTCTATCTGCTTTTTCCTGCACTGATTTTTTCAGGCATGATAAAAGTGAAACTAGAGACTATAGATGATTTTTCATTTATCTATGGGAACTTTATAATACTCGTAGCAATTATCTTTACGCTCTATTTTGGACTAAAGTATTTAGGCTTAAAAAAGAGCATGGTTAACACCTATGTTATATCTGTATTTTTTGGAAATGTGGGCTATTTAGGTGTTCCTATAGTTAGTTCTATCATTCCAAATGGTCAAGGTTTAGTAAGTATGCATGTGGCACTCTATACGCTCATACTTTTTACATTTGGCATAGGGGTATTGGAGTTTTCGGTACATAAAAAGCTAAGTTCTAAAATCTTGGTAGATGCTTTAAAAAATCCTCTGTTGTTGGCTGTGCTTATTGCTATTGTACTCTTGGCTACCGATATAAAGTCGCCTTTTGTAGTTTTGAAAACTATAGATTTACTAGCAGGTGGAGCAACACCTATTATTCTTATCTCTTTAGGTCTTTTTCTTGCTCGTGAGTTACCCAAGGTTGAGTACAAACATGTAGTAGGACTTGTAGGGCTAAAACTATTTGTTGTACCAATGATTTTTCTGCTCTATTTTTACTTAGCAGGGAAAAGTGAGGTATTGGCTATTTCAGTTTTAGAAGCAGGAATGCCGATGGCGATTACACCGTTTATACTTGCAGAGCTTTATCCGATGGAGCGAGAGATTATTGCTATTGGGATTGTGGTTTCTTGCCTATTGTCGGTCTTTACTTTGCCTTTGCTTATGGTTTTGGTGGGGTTGGTTTAGAATTTAGCCTCGTTACACAACTCCAGTTGTGTAACGCATATTGGAGCAACAAAAATATAATAAAATCATTTACTTCAATGTGTATGACGAAGCTGGAGCTTCGTCACGAGTAAATAGTGATGCAGGTAAAGAGTGGCTATCAAGTGCCACTCAAACGATGAAGTTTAGGTTTACAGATTTTTTTATACTATTTTATAGATATTTGTAGGTTTTTCTTGTCGGATAGGAACAGAGCTTATGAGAGTACTTTTAGTAGAGATAGACAAGCTAAAAGTAGACTCATTTTTAACCGTATATCCTAAAAATCCACCTGCTATTGCTCTTTATGAGAAGCTTGGATTTACAGAGAGGAAGTTTGAGAAGGATTTTTATGGAGATGAAGAGGAGAGATTTATTTTGACACGTAGGGTGTTGTCCCTGACAACACCATCTCAACCAAATAGAAAGGATTAAATAATCATGAGTGTATCAAACAAAGCATGGGAAAAGGATGAAGAGAATCTCATAAATAATTTACTAGAGTCAGCTCATCAAGTACCTGAAATAGAAGCATACCTAAGAGAAGAGATTAGATACTTGCAAAACAATATAGCCTCAAACTCATCGCTTATTGACTTTGGTTGTGGCAATGGACGGCATTTGAAGATTTGCCTTAGATTTGTACTTAGATATACGAAGGACTAGCCATAGCTAATTCGAGTATATTTAAGTGCAAAGATGAGGCAAAATCATTTTATCCTATGGGCGATAAGAAAAAGGCACATCTACTGCGTTAGATTTTCTTGAATTAGCTACGGCTAGTCCTGCAAAAATCTACCTTGTACCTGTACCTTTTTCTTATCGTTAAATTTGGGTTTACTTAGCGTGAACGGTACTAGACTCCTAATTTGGCGTTTGTTTTGGCTAAGAGGATTTATGAGGATTTGAGTCAATTAAGCAATCTAATCGACTCAAATTATGATACAATTAATCCATATAATTGACTCAAAGGTAAAAATATGGAGCAAAATATTAAAAAATGGCTTTGGCAACATAAAAACTATCCTGCTTTTCCTTATGATAAAATGGCTCTTCAAGAGATTATTGCTAAGATTGAGTATAACCGTGGTCAGCTTGATGGTATGGCTCAACTTTTTGTAGAGAAAGATATTAAAGAGATAGAGATAGATGCACTTATTGAGGAGTCTATACACACCTCTGAAATTGAGGGCGAGTACTTTAAACGGGATAGTGTGCGAAGTTCTGTGCGTAAAAAGTTAGATGAAAACTTCTCTTTAGAGCAAGATAGCTCAACCCATCGAAGTGATGCTTTGGTGGCTATTTTGCTTGATGCAAATCTAAATAGAGAGCCTTTGAGTGTTGAGCGTCTGCATGGTTGGCACAATGCACTGTTTGTTGGTGGCTATGATGTTCTTACTAAAATCAATGTGGCAACTTTTAGAGCAGAAGATAAGATGGAGGTAGTCTCAGGTGCAATAGGACATGAGAAGATTCACTATTTAGCTCCTCCGTCAAAACTTATTGAAGAAGATGTGCTAAAACTTTTGAACTATTGTAATGAATTTGATGAGAACATTTATATTAAAAGTGCTTTGGCTCATTTGTGGTTTGTTGCTATTCACCCTTATGATGATGGAAATGGACGAATTGCACGAGCCATTACCGATTATCTACTCTCTTCTATCTCAAAAGGCTCTTTTAAACTCTACTCTATCTCAACAGCCATTAATGCCGATAGAAAAGGCTACTATGGTGTATTGGACAGAACCACAAACCTCTTTATGAACCGAGAGTATGACTTTACGCTATGGATAGAGTGGCACTTAAAGATGCTTAACCAAGCTATTGAGATGGCTTTAGAGAAGATAAACAGTGTAGTAGAAAAGATAAAATTTTGGGATAGATGTCGAAACAAGAAGCTAAATATTAGACAACTCAAAGTGCTTAATAAAATTTGGGAAAATGGAGGAGTCAATTTTGAAGGTGGACTCAATACCAAAAAATACATGGCAATAGCTAAAACAAGTAGAGCTACAGCCGTTCGTGATATTGGAGAGCTTGTGTTCTATGGGTGTATTGCTCAAATAGAAGGAAGCTCTGGGCGTAATGTTCGGTATGGAATAGTGGTTTGAGAAGTTCACACTAAAATATTATCTACTCCAAAAACCCCATCCCCAAAATCTCCTCAAAACTAAAACTTTTTTGAGTCCAAAATCGCGTTCCATCCTCTTGTTCTATCTCAATAAAAAAGCGTTCATTCTCTTCTTTAAATTCTTTAAGTGTAAGAACCATTACCATTCGACCACCCAAAGCAGTAGTAGTAATTTGTTTTATCTTTTTACCTCTAAAATCTTTACGTAAAATATCCAATTTTGAGAGTGGAACAACCTCTATTTTTTTAGGATTTTCAAATAAAAACTCCCAAATTTCAAAAGCTTCCTCTTTCTCTAAAATTTTTCGATTCCCCTTAACATCTTTTCCCAAAAATCCATTTTTATCTATAAAAAATAGCGTCCATTTGAAATATTTTAGCTCTGTTAGGTTATTGCAAAGGGGTTGCTCTTTGTATCTTTTGACAATTAGGTTTTTCCATCGGTAGAAGTTTTTTTGTTTTTCGCCTATTTGTTCAGTGTTTTCTTTTTTCTGGACTATGAATTTTATGTGGGTTATTTTTTGACCCTCTTTTCCAATCTCATAAGTAATGGTAAAATTTATATTTTCTCTATCATTTATCTCATTCACAGCCACATCAATAACTCTTTTTTTAAGCATAGAAAATTTATAATATTGCCCTTCGTCTAAGCCCATCAAGTCTCTGAATTTATCCATCGTCATTTTAGGAATTTGAGCGTTTAGATAATCTTCTGCCAACTCATAAAGAGCAATAGAGTAACGGCTTCTTAAGCTCTTAATTACAACAAGATTAATCTTTCCAAACATTTTAGGGTTTAAAATCATATTGCGTATTTTATGAGGAAAAGAGTAAGTAATCACACCTCTTTCATACTCAAATTCAGAAATTAGTGTAAACGCCCCAAAAATTTTACTTTTTCGATTCTTTTTCAAAATATTATAGCGAATCTGTGTTCGATTTAAAATCTCTAATTCATTTTTCAGACGGCTATAGTTTTGGTCTCCAATTTCAAAAAATACCAAAAGCTCCTCAGCAGTTACTGTAAAAACTTGCTTTTGGGGGTCTTTTTTAAACTCATTTTTGGCAATTTTGAGCATATAATTATAACTTTTTCTCTGAATGGCTGTAATCTTATTACTTATTTGGATGCTAGAACTGTCTTTATCTATAATGATTTCGTTTGTATTCATACTTAGCATTTTATCAACTTTTTGTTAGATTAAGAAAGTAT
>JALUKJ010000430.1 GCA_027056615.1 Campylobacteraceae bacterium
CTGGCATTTAGATCAATATAGTGTTCATTGTAATAGGTTATATTCTCTTCTGCATACCACTGTTCTGCAAAAAGTGGTTCGATAGAAGCCAGTTTTCTTCCAACACTATTTATTACAGGAGATGCCGTATTGATCTCTGTTTCCACAGATTTATCAGAAGTTATAAAAATTTATCAAAAAGATAAAAAGTTAGGTATTCAAACAGATAATAGTTATCTTGCTAATATGATTTTACAAGATTATATACCAAACAGTACATTTAGTCCTATTGAGAATATTAAAAATAGTCGCATGGGTTTAGAACAAATATCTACACATCTGACTAATATTATGCTTCAAAATTTTACAGCCTTAAAGAAACAAGATATTACAGATTTGAGAAACTATTTGCAATATCTATTTTTGGAGCTTATGAATAATGTTGCTGACCATGCTCACTCTCCTATTGGTGGGTATACCATGGCTCAATATTATCCAAAAGAGAAAAAAATTCAATTTGTAGTTGCAGATAGAGGGGTTGCTTTTTTAGAAAATATACAATTAAATTTTAACGATATAAAAAACGAAGAAGAGGCTATTTTTAAAGCTCTTAAAAAAGGTGTTACTTCAACTAAACAGCTTATATATAATCAACCCAAAAATGCAGGTTTTGGTCTTTATGCTATGTTTGAAATTTTAAAAATGACAGGTGGACGATTTGTTATTATCTCTAACGATACACTTATTCGATATGAAAATGAAAAATATACAACAACTAAATTACAAACTCCATGGAAAGGTGTGGTTGTAGCATTTGAATTTTTTGAGATGAATATTAACTATACCATGGATGAATTTAGTAGAAATTTTTTATGGAAGTTAGATGAAGATGATGATGACTTTTTTTAAGCCACCCTCTCTTTTGAATATTTGATAACAAAGTTAATAGTATCTTTGATTCCTTGCGTCTCATTTACAAGCATTATTTTCCCTCTAATATACTCTATACCAAAAGCTCTAATAAAAATACCAAAAAACTCATCTATAAATGATTGTGTGACTTGCTCAACACCACAAAAATCAAGGGTAACGGCATTACCTTTGTCAAGCTCTTTTTTCATCTTTTTTCTAATAATCTCTCCTACACCTCTTGAGCCTACAAACTCAAAACCACCAGTTTCATTTTTTATATTTATGACCATAGGTTACCTCCTTTCTTATCCTTATTGTATACTGTATAGAGTTCAATTTAGCTAAAAAATCTTAAAGTGAATAGGTTACATTAACCCTAAATAAACTCCCATTCACCGACCAGAAAACACCATAGCAGGTTCCATCTTCAGCACAGGTCTCACACTAATCATCGCAGCCGTAATACTCACAATAAGCACCCCTAAAAACCCAAGAAAAGGGGCAAACCACATCATTCTAAAAGGAAAATCGGCACTACTTACAGCTTGACCTAAAAGGGCTGAGAGACCAATGCCTATGCCACTGCCTACTATTACCCCTATAAATCCTTGGGTAAAAACCATATTGGTAAGCTGTTTGTTTGACGCTCCCATCGCTTTTAGTACAGCGTACTGTTTGATGTTCTCATAGGTAAACATATAGAGCATTACTCCTGTTACACCAAAACCTACAAGCATGGCTAAGATGACCATATTCATCATATCTCCCACATCTTCAGAGTTTATAAGATACCAAAGCACGGTCTCTTTTTTAAATGCTTCACTAGTAATGGCTTTGAGTCCTGTCTCTTTGCTAATATTTTGGGCAAGTGTTTTAGGGCTTATTCTCTTTTCTCCACGCACCATAATAAAGGTAATATACCTCTTCTCTCCTACAATCAGTCGCTTAAAATTTGATTGTGTGGTATAGATA
>JALUKJ010000431.1 GCA_027056615.1 Campylobacteraceae bacterium
ATGTGAAAACTCCATATTTGACCATACTGATTTAGATGCTTTGGGGTATATTATTGGGACTATCTCTTCTAGCTATAAAAAAAATAAACATTACATTGTTACTCTTTTAAAAAATAATCTTCAAACTATTACAGTAAGTGGAGAGAGTAAAAAATTTCAAAATTATGTAGAGTCCCCTACTCCTATGAACTCTCAGGAGCTAAAAAATAATTTAGCTTTTTCACGTACTTTTAATGAGACACATGTAAATTTTATTTCCTCTAAACAAAACAGTAGCTTTTTTAAACCACATATTGAACTCTCTCCAGGGCTTCTTACAACTGTTGGTACAGAAGTAGGTATTTTTGACTATCTTGCAACTCTTCGTGCAAATCTTTACATGCCTGTTTATGATGGATTGGTTCTCTCTGCTATGTATGAAACACCTCTTTTGCATAGTGATAATTTTGATGATGACAAAGTATATGGTATACGAAATGCCAATAGATTAAAAAGTCGTTTAGTAACAGCAATGGCACATCAAACACTACACTATGAGTCATTACTTAATACACTTTCCATTGGAGAGTACAAAGGTGATTATCTTGGATTTCTAAATCAAACAAATTTAACAACAACTTCTGGAGAGCATGGTCTTAGTTTAAGAGTTGGTTCTTTTAAAAATAGAGATAGTAATATTAAAGAAGATAAAAATATTTACTTAGGCTCTTATCGTTATTTTTATGAGCCACTTAATCTTTTTACTGAAATTACTTATGGTCAATATTGGAATCAAGACAAAGGACCAAAGATTGAGTTTAAAAGATTTTTTGACCAAACTGCTGTATCTTTTTATGTTCAAGATGTAGGTTATAAATATGCAGGAGTTAGAGTTAGTTTCCCACTAACCACACGAAAACTTTATAATTCTAAAATTGTACAATTTAAAGGGAAAAGTGACTTTAACTATGGAATAAGAACAATTGTTCATAACTCAACAGGAGGAAATAATATTCGTCCAAATGGAGGAATTATTCCTCAATCTGACTTTGAGTTAGCCAGTACTTATCTTGATAGAGATAGATTAAATAGCTCTTATATTAAAAATAATATTGATAGAATGAGAGATGCTTATATACGATATGGAATCTAAGAAAAGGAGTTTAAGCTCCTTTTCTTAGTAGCAGATACACCAATATACAATAGATATAAGGGGTCTTAAACTGCAAATCCCAAGTCAGCTTATCAACCTAAGCAAAAGATAAAGCAATAGATTATAAAATATAGAATATATCAACTATGGAGCTTAAGATAAACTATTTATTTTTATTTTTTTTACTAACCTCTTCTTTATGGTCTATCTCTAAAGAAGATAAAATTATATTATCCTCACTGTATCCCTATACAGTCAAAGGTATTACATACTATCCACATAAAGTCTCTGTAGGCAAAACTAAAACCATAAAAGCCTCTTGGTATGGAGAGTATTTTCATGGACGAAAAACAGCCAATGGAGAGATTTATGATATGTATGGTTATACAGCAGCACATAAAACATATCCTCTTGGAACAGTACTCTTAGTGACTAATCCTAAGAATGGGAAATCTTTAAGAGTTAGAGTAAATGATAGAGGTCCATTTTGGAATAATAGAGAACTTGATTTATCTATGGGAGCAGCAGAATATTTAGGTACAAAACGAGAAGGAGTTGCTAAAGTAAAAATTAGAGTTATATCTGTTCCTGATATTGTTCAATATGATTTCCCAATAGAAGGAGAAAAGGTTATTAAACCATCATATAATATTGGGTTATCTGCAATTAGTTATAGTTCTATTAGTAAATCAAGTAAAAAAGTTCCTTTTGAAATAGGTATATTTA
>JALUKJ010000432.1 GCA_027056615.1 Campylobacteraceae bacterium
ATTTATTCCCACTTTTTCCATTTTGTAAGAAATAATTTAAAAAATTATATTTTAATTTAGAGTGTAGTTTGAAAAAGTCTATACTTTCTAATAAAAATAATTTTATTTCATTAAAAAGATTTTTATTCCATTCATTTTCTAATATTTGTCCTCTGCTTGTATCAAGTAAAAAATCAGCCTGAATAACAAAATTTAATCTACTATAAATTTCTGTTGGTAAAAAAGCAAATACACCAATGGATGTAATAATGTTATCTATTTTTTCAGGAAAAGCTAAAACTATTTCTCTTTCTTTAATATTCTTCCTTTTTTCTTCATAGATATGAGATGTATTTATTACTTTTCTAATAAGATAATATCTTTCTTTTTTCTTATTTTCAAATAGTGTTATTAAATCAAAATTTTCGCTTTTTTCTTTCTTTTTTTGAATATCTATAAGTTTTTTACCATCTTTTACAATAGATAATAAGTTAAGTTTTTTCAAAAATAAAATTAATTTTGGATTTATTTTTGTTTTAAAATCATTTTCTAATTCATCAATTTCCTTTTGATTTATAGAATAAGGCAAAAATATATAAGTAAAGTTATACTCTTCAAATTCTTTGGGTAATCTGTTAGAATAATCTCTTAATAAAAAAGGTTTTTCATAGCTTTGTTTTTTATCAAAATAAAATCTATAACCATTTGATGAAATACAAGGAGTATCTGTTATTTTAAATACTGACCTAAAACCTAATCCTTTTTCACCTATAAATTGATCTTTTTTTGCAATTTTATCACCACTTGCCATTACACAAATTGAACGAACATCATCTTCACTAAAACCATCTTGATTGCTTAATACAAGGACACCTTTTTTTAATAAAAGAAATTTCAATATAGCTTTTTTATTAATTTTATAATCAGCATCTTCTGCATTTTGAATAATCTCATATATAAAATGTGCATTATCTGGATAAGCATCATCAGAAAGTGCTTTATCTTTTTTATATTGAGCTTCATTTAAATCTTTTTTGAAGACTACTGAAAGTTCTCTATTCTGTTTTTCTTTTTTAGAATGTGCCTCATTCAATTCTATTAAAAGTTTATCTTGTTGTGTCATTTTATCCATCAAATCACCTTCATAACTCCCAAAACCTCAAAACTACCAACTACCTCTTTTGCCTTTTCTAACTCTTGTATCTTTTTATCTCTTTGCTCAATTATATTTGATATTTCACCTTTTCTCATTTTTATTATATCTTTTTGTTCTACTTTTTTTTGAAGTTGCTCTGTTTTTTTAATCTTTTTGTCAAAATAACTTTTTACTGATTGGATTTTTATATCTATCAGTTTATGTAACTCTTGTTTTTCTTTATCTTTTATTTTCTCTGCATTTTTTACTAGGAAAGGAAATGCTTTATTTTTTACTGACTTAAAATCTAACTTTTTGTTTGACTCTATCTCTTTACATTCTGCTATAAAATCAAAATAATCTTTTTCATCCAAGTAGTTAAACTCATTGTCAAGCAGTAAAACTTTTATATATGATTTTTCTTTTAATGCTTTTAAATCTAATCTATAAACGATTGCATAGATATTTTGATAATTTTTGTGAATAGCTATAGTGGCTAGGTTTTTAAAGTTTTTTTGTTTAGTTATCAAGAAAATAATAGGATTTGAGATATTTATAAATATAGTATTTAAATCATTGTTGTTATTTGTATCAAAACTTATTTTTAACTCTTATGAACGATTTATCTTTATCAATAACTCTTTTTCTGCTTTATATTTTAGAGGCTCTTTTTTCTTATTACTCATAAGTGGTTTAAGAGTATTAAAAAGTTGTTTTGTGTTTTTTGATGATAGTTTTATC
>JALUKJ010000433.1 GCA_027056615.1 Campylobacteraceae bacterium
CACCTTATCAAAGCCATATAAAAGAACTCAAAGATTATTACTGGGCGTATGCTGATATAAGGTTAAAATAGTGCTAGAAAAACAACTCATAGAAAACCAAAACAACGAATTTAAAGAGTCATGGCGAGATGAGTACATCAAGTGGATTTGTGGTTTTGCCAATGCCAATGGGGGAAAACTTTTTATTGGGGTTGATGATAATGGTCAAATAGTAGGCATAAAAAATACCAAAAAACTTTTAGAAGACATTCCCAATAAAGTTCGAGATGTATTAGGAATTATAGTTGATGTTAATGTTTTTCAAGAAGATGGTTTAGAGTATTTAGAGATAGTAACCGATGCCTACCCCTCTCCTGTAAATTATAAAGGTCAATACCACTACCGAACAGGAAGCACAAAACAAGAGTTAAAAGGTCACGCTTTAGATAGATTTTTACTTAGAAAATATGGTAAAACATGGGACTCTTCGCCTCTGCCTTATGTTACAGTAGATGATTTAGACAGAGATACTTTTGAGTTTTTCATACAAAAAGCCCTAGATTCTAAACGACTAGAAGAGAAAAATATACCAAAAAACTACAATGAACTTTTAGAAAAACTACGATTAACCGAGGGTAACTATCTAAAATGTTCAGCCGTATTGCTTTTTCATAAAGAGCCTCAACAGTTTTTTACAGGGTGCTATGTAAAAATAGCCTATTTTGAGAGTGAATCGGTGATACTTTATCAAGATGTGATTGAGGGAAATTTATTCAACCAAGTAGAAAAGACGATGGATTTACTCTTGACCAAATATATGAAAGCTCTTATATCTTACGAGGGCATTAGCAGAGTTGAACGTTACGATTACGATACCAATGCTCTAAGAGAGATTATCCATAATGCCATAGTTCACAATGATTATAGTCGAAATGTCCCTATACAGATTCGTGTTTATCATGACAAAATAAGAATATCTAATGTTGGCTCTTTGCCTGAAACATGGACGGTTGAGACACTATTAACAGAACACTCCTCTGAACCGTTCAATCCAAATATTGCGAATGCTTTTTTTAGAGCAGGATACATCGAGTCTTGGGGTCGAGGAATTAACACTGTTATTGAACTTTCAAAAGCTTATAATGGTACAGTGCCTACTTTTAAGTTTTTGAGTGGTTTGACGGTGGAGTTTAAATCGGATTATCCGAATAAAAAAGTCAGTAATGGGTTGGGTGATAGGTTGGGTAATAAGTTGGGTGAAACTAGGGAAAAAATCATTAAGTATATTTATGAAGACTCTAAAACTTCAACTAGGCAACTATCTGAAAATTTAGGAATAAGTACAACTGCTGTTGATAAAAACTTAAAATTTTTAAAAGAAAATGGGTATATTAAAAGAGTTGGTTCGGCTAAAGGTGGACATTGGGAGGTTTTAGATGTTAAATGAGTATGATTTTCGTAACGGTGTTAGAGGAAAGTATGCACAAGCTTATAAAGAGGGTGTCAATATTGTAAAATTGGATACTGATGTAATGAAGTTTTTTCCTGATGCAAAATCTGTAGGTGTGACCATGTCACACGACAAAACCAAACTCGAATATAATTATATTTTTTCGCTATAATAAATCAATAATATAAAAAGGAGAACTTTATGCAAACTATACAGATACAAGACTCTTTTATAACAACTCTATTGGAAACAAAATTTTACAATGACAAAAATAAATTTATAGAAGCTATAAAAGATCTGTTTCAAACCAAATCTAAACTTGAAACACAAGAGTATAATTTGTTAAAAGCTTATGATAGAGGTGAATTATCTTTGGGACAAGTAGCCAATATTTTAAATATCTCTAAGAGTGATGCAATGGAGC
>JALUKJ010000434.1 GCA_027056615.1 Campylobacteraceae bacterium
ATACTTATCATAAATCTGCTCTAAGGAATACTCTAAAGATTTAGAATATACAAAATTCCCATCTTTATAAACCGATACAAAAGCATCTTTCATTGTAAAATAGACGTAACAATGAGCATCTTTATTCTCTAAAACACTGTTTTTATAAAGTGTTTTAAAAAGCAGTGGAGCAGGAAGTAAAAGGTCAATGTACTTTGTTTCAGAGACAACATCAGCAAACTTACGGTCAATAACCTCTGCTTCTGTTATAAACACATTATAGATAAATGAGTTTTCATCACTATCTTTCTTTTCATAATAGAGACGATACTCTTTCTCTTCATCAAGTCCTAACTCTTCATAAGCTTTCATATAGAGAAAATCATACAGTTCATCATCAGGAATTAGATACTCAGTATCTAAAGGTGTGATAATCATATCTTTATTCGTCACATATGAAATCGTATAATTTTTATCATTATAGGTTAATTTATCTAACTTTTTAAGCTCTTGATTTTTAAACTCATAGAAACTATTTATATATGGATTTATGGTAATAATATTTTTATATTTTTTAATTCTATTGTCAAAATTGCTATTTAACATAATTTTTAAATCTACCATTCTTTCTTAAGATATTTATAAGTATATAAATATGCTTGTTAAGTAAACCTTATTAGAATATAGATATAAGAGGAATTCTCTAAATATAGATTGTAAAAAAACAATTTATATTATTCTTAATATTTCATAAATTATTTAATTTTATTATGTTTTATTTAGTGATAAAAGATAATATTTATAAACAAAAATCTTTATTACCTCTCCAATTCTGGTGATTTTCGACACCATTTTAAAAAAAGTCTATCTGGATTAACACGTGAATCAACCTCTTTTTCCTCAACTATCTTCTCTGCTAACATTTTCCCCATTAAAGGAGCAAAGACAAAACCACGTCCACCTAAACCATTAAGAACATAGAGATTATCTATCTTTTTAGGTTTCTCTTTTAACTTCTCACCAAGAACTAATTTGGGATGCTCTTCCAACATTGAAGGAACATCAATGACTGCCCCAACTAAAGGAAAATAGTCTTTTGACCCAGACCTCATACCACAAAATATCTCTTTAGGTTTAAAGTCTGAAGTATCCACCATACCAGAAGCTTCCCTGAACAAATCTTTTAAAGGGTCTATTCCACAGTTAAGACAAGCATTAGACTCTTTTTCATGCGTAGCTCCTATCTTTACTATGCCATTAATATTGGCTGAGACAGAGATTTTTTTATGCATTGAAACATCTAAATTTAACTTTGTCTCATAATCTCCACGACTTCCCCAAGTTCCTTTAACACCCATATATCTCATATCAAAAAATCTATTTTCATATCCAGTTGCTAAAATTAACTTCTTTGCCTTATACTCACCAATAGACCACATCTTATTTTCATAAGTTAAACTCTTTACATTATATTGAACATATTCAATACCTTCTAAAAGTGCTTTACACATCTTTGGTGCATCACAAACACCTGCCTCATTAAAGAAGAGACTCTTATATGACTCTTTTATTCCTATCTCTTTTAATTTATTTTCTTCTAGCCATTTATGTGTAGAACTATTATACTTTTCATATTCAAAAAACTTTTGAGAATCCTCTTCATCTTTAGGAATACGTATGACTCCTGTCTGTTTAAAGTGTTCAGGGAAATGCTCTGTGTAGAAATCTTTAGCAAATTCAAAAGCTTCATTAGTAAGTGTTTGAAGAGAAGAACCTTTTCCAATCTTAGGCGAAACAAAAGCCCCAGCAGCATATGAACCACCTGCTGTAGCAACTCCTGCACGGTCTACTACCAAAACTTTTAGACTTTTTTCTTTTAAAAAGTAAGCAGAAGAACATCCTGCAACTCCTGCACCAACTATGATAACATCATAATATTTCATCCTACAATCCTTAAAATTATATTCATTTTATTTTAGAGTAATTCTATCAGAGTTATATAAATTTTTATAGGAAATAAGGTAAAATCCTTTATGAAAAATCTAACGAATTTATCCCTCCTATCCATTACTTTATGGTTAGAAGATGTACTAAAAATAGATGATACAATTAGCTTCATTATCCAAAATCCAGATAACAATAAAAATGCTTTAGGTTTTAAAGCTTGGGTAAGTCTTGCTGAACTACACTACTGCAGACTACTTACTCCTGAAAAAATCTCAAATAGTGAAATACGACTATATTTTAAAAAGCTTAATCAAAAGGACTCTTTCCATACAGAAGTTGTTCAACAAAGAGCAGAGAAGTATGGTACAAAATCTAAGTTTTTTAATATTGATAAAAATAGAGAGCCTACCTTTTTACTAGCATATAAAAAAGCTTTAGAGGCTGTAAAAATAGAAGAGAGAAAAGAGGTTCTAAACTTAGGAATAAATAAAGCAGATGAGTTTGAGTTTATTAGAGAGCTTATTGGAGAGAGTAGTTTTAATAGAATAAACTTTAGAGGTATTGACCACTCCAAAACAGCTTTAGAGTATGCTAAAAAACGTTTTTCTAATGAGAATATCCAGTTTTATCAACATGATATTAATACTATTTCCAAACTCAATCTTCCCAAAGCTGACCTCATTATTAGCATTGGCACTCTACAAAGCCCAAGTATTAACTATAAACCTTTTCTTATGTCATTGGTTCAAGAGCATCTTAGTGACAATGGAGCTTTAATTTTAGCTTTCCCAAACTCACGTTGGATAGATGGAGAGCTTATATATGGTGCAAAAGCACCAAACTACAACTACTCAGAGATGTCTTTACTTTTTAATGATGTTATTTTTGCAAAAAAGTACCTACAACAGAAAAGATTTAGAGTTACAATAACAGGTAGAGAGTATATTTTTATTACAGCAACGAAAATAAGAAGTTAACTCAACTTTATGTTCTTTTTTAATACAATAAAGTTCAATCTATTAAAAAGGTGAACCTCATGAAGAAAATTATCCTCCTACCTCTACTACTCCTACTTTTTACAGCTTGTAATTCGGAAAAAACAAAAAATATTAGCAATGATGCCTTTCAACAAGCTCATGCAACAAGAAGTTTTCCACAAGCTTCAAGAAATCCAGATGAAGTTATTTGTCAAAATTGCCATGCAAAATTTAAAGTTTCAAGAGCTATGCATAAAATGAGTAATGGAAAGGTCTATATTATATGTCCAATTTGTCACCATAGATATTTAAAAAAAAGTAACTAAAGCTCTTTCTTTAAATTTTCTAAAAACCTATCAAACTCTTTTATATGATAGGTTCCTACTCGTTGCTTCTCTCCCCACATAGGTTCAGGGAAATAGGAGTCCTCTTCAAATCGTGCCATAATATGCCAATGAACATGAGGAACATAGTTTCCAAAACTTGCTATGTTTATCTTTTTAGGATTAAAATAGTCTAGCATTGATTTTTCAATAATATCCAAAACTCTAAATATCTCAACTTTAACCTCTACAGGTGTTTGAGAAAACTCTCTATAAGCCTCTTGGGTAAAAACCTTTAGCCAAGGTATTTCACTCTTCTCAACCTCTATTTTAATCAAATTATTACTATAAACCAGCATACTCTTGTCCAAAAAATTCTTTCGTAACTTCTCTCATCTCTTTAACATCCTCTATCCTATTAACTAAATCTCTAAATTTAGAAGCACCTTGATAACCTGCTTTTGAGTAGGTATGAAGATGTTTACGAAAAACAATAGCCCCATGATTTCCATAGTGCTTAATCATTTGGTCAAAATGTTCTAAAACTACCTCTTGCACTAAAGCAGGAGTTAACTCAGCTGAACCTGTACCATTAATGTAGTTTTTCATTAACTGAAACATCCAAGGACGACCAACTGCACCACGACCAACCATTACTCCTGATGCACCAGTATATTCAAGCACCCATTTGGCTTTTTGGGGGCTATTAATATCACCATTAGCAAGAACAGGGATATTTACTGCTTCTACAATCTCTTTAATCGCATTGTAGTCAACTTCTGCTTTATATTTACCTGCTCTTGTACGTCCATGAACAGCTATATAGTCTGCTCCATTATCTTCACACAATTTAGCTTGTTCTATATGATTTTTTTCATTAAACCCTAAACGCATCTTAACAGAGGTGTACTCTTTATTTGAATATTTTTTAATAGTTTGTATAGTCTCTGCCATTTTAGGTAAATCAGTTAAAAGTGAAGAGCCTTGTAGATTATTGACTACTTTAGGAGCAGGACAGCCACAATTTAAATCTATAATATCAATTCCATCTCGTTCATTTAGTAGTTCAACAGCTTGACGTATAACATCTTGGTTAGAACCTGCTATCTGAATACTATAAGGAGTTTCAAGTTCACTTTTTTCTAACATTTTAAAAGTCTTTTTACTCTTAAAAGCTAAAGCATTTGAGCTTATCATCTCGGAAACTGTTAAATCGGCTCCAAATTTTTTAACAACAGAGCGAAAAGGGAGGTCAGTAAATCCTGCTAAGGGAGCAAGTACAAACAGTGGTTTAGAAAAATCTAGTGAAGGCACAGATATGTACCTACTATTTAAGCATCACAAATATGACGAATATTCATCAAATCAGTAATTTTATATTTTTTATGCTCTTTTTTCAAATCGTATAAGGCTCTAAAGCGTTTAAACTCATCTTCATTATGCTCATCTAAATACTCACCTGCTTTATCAATCATCTCATACTCAAATAGTAGATAGAGATAAGCAATTTCAGCTTTAAAGTATTTTTTTTCATACTCACGCCACAATTTTAAATTGTCATCAGGTGAGAGATGGTGCATCATTAGAGTAGAAATTCTTAGGTAGTCACTACACTCTAAAGTTGGTTCAAGATGAGTAATAAACTCATCAAGTATCTCTTTTGTAAGTTCCAACTTATCATTTCTAGTTACTCTTGTAAGCAGGGTAATAAATGCTTCTTTATCAAAAATATTAATATATTTTTTAGCTTTTGTAAAATTAGTCTTTTGAGCAAATAGATTCAATGCCTTATCAACTACTTGCTTATCATAAGCATCTATATTTTGAAGAACCTCTTCAGCAAAATTTTCATCTTTATTTAAATGATTTATTAAATTTTTAATAACAAGAGGATTATTTGAAGATAGTTCAGTAGCTAATTTTCTAGCTTTTAAATCAACATACTCTCCTCTATCAATCTCAGAGACCAATGTCAATGCACCTCTTAACTTATCAGATATATCCTCTACTGCACCATTTACTTTTACAGAAGCTACAGAGAGCAAGGAGGCTGTCTGCTTTAAAAGCGGTATATTAAACTTATGTGCTTTAGGGTCATTTAACAATGACCAATAGAGGGCATCATCTAAAGTAAGTGTATCATTTTCCCACTTCTTAAATTTAAAAAAGTTTTTTGTGCTATAAAATATCATATGCACTACAGAGGCTAACATCAATATAAGCATTGGTATAACAACCCAAACTGCAACTGGAATTGTAACTGGAATTCCAAACTCTTCAATAGTATAGTTCCCTGGATTTATTGTATAGACAAAAATCCCCACAATTGACATCAACACGATAGAAGCTATAATATACAAGCCTAAACGCATAGAGACTCCTTTGGTTTTAATCTTTATTTAGATTTTACTCTTTTTCTACAATCTCTCTACAAGCAATACAATAACGTGCAAAGTTTTTTACTTTTAGACGTTCAATATTAATCTCGTCTCCACACATCTCACATATTCCGTAAAGATTCTTTTTAATTCTATCTAAAGCTTCTTCAATTTCTGCTAATTCATGAGACTGTTGCTCTAAAATTGCATTGTCTACAGCTGTTTCTAATGAACGTGCAGCATGGTCACCCTCATCTTTTAACTCATTTCGTCTAGTCTGAGTCATCTCTACGGATGTAATATTTAAATTCTTTTCAATCTTTGCTTTACGCTCTTCTAATGCATTTTTAAAAAATTCTAGTTCTGTTGCACTTAACATATAGTTATTCTCCTAATATTATTATTTATGGTATGGATGATTATTCAGTATTGTTAAACCCCTAAATATCTGTTCCAATAGTACTACTTTTGCCAACTTATGTGACATCGTAATTTTACCCAAAGATAAGCTGATATTACATTTATCTAAAAAACTGCTCTCAAGCCCATAAGCTCCACCAATAAAGAAGTTAACAACCCCTCTATCCTTAAGCAAATTTGAAAATTCAAAACTATCCAATTCTTTACTATTAGGATTTAAGGATATATTATAAGCTCCAGTTAAGAAAGGTGATAGTGCAAGAGTATATGATTTTTGTGAAGCTTCTGTGGATATGTCATGTGCTTTATTGATATTCTTGGTATATATTTCAAAAACCTCCACTTTTGCAAAGGGTTTTGAAATTTTTATATAGTGTTCAATAAGTGGAGCGTAAAGTTTATCTTTTGACTTTT
>JALUKJ010000435.1 GCA_027056615.1 Campylobacteraceae bacterium
TTTTTTCACAAACTTCAAAAATATTAAAAAATAGGCAAGACAAAAGTGAAAAAATTTGTTATGCTTTTCTTATCAGTAAATCAAGTAAGGAGGATTTGAATTGATGTTAGAAGGTAAAGTAAGTAAGGTATTACTCTTAATACTCGTGTTATTTATGTCAGCATGTAGTCAAACTCAACCACAAGTTGTTAACAAAGTAGTAAAAAAGAAGGAGAAAGTGACTATTGTTACTCCTACTATTTCTAAAGTAAAAAAACAGAAACAACAGATTAGTTTAACAAAATTAAGTTTAAATTCTCAAAAACTATTAATTCAAGAGGAGAATTGGGTTCCATTAAAAGTTGAAGATGAGATAGAGTGGAATGCAAAAGAGCTTTTAGGACATAAATATGTTTGGGGTGCAACTGGACCTATAACTTATGACTGTTCAGGGTTTACACGAAAAATTTTTGCTGATGTAGGTATTCATTTACCACGTGTCTCTCGTGACCAAGCTAAACAGGGTCAGCTTATATCCTTTTCTAAACTTAAAAAAGGTGATTTAGTATTTTTTGCAACAAAGAAAGGACATCCAAATCGTGTCACACATGTAGGTATTTACTTAGGAAATGGAAACTTTATTCATGCTAGTTCTGGTGCTAAAAAAGTTATTATTTGTAACTTTCAAAAGCACTGTTTTTATAAAAAGCATTTTTTATGGGCTAGACGAGTAATTAGTGAGAAACAACATGTTGCAACCACTACTGTTAACTCATCTAAAAAAATGTCGAAGAGTTTATGATAACTCTTCAAATTTAAATTCATTCTCTCGAAGAACGCTTCGTACCTCTTCTTGATGTTCAATGCCTTTTGTCTCTAAATGTACAGAGACAACTGCATCTCCAAACTCTAACTCTACAGAGGTTCGGTCATAACCAATATGAACAATATTTGCTCCTACTTTAGTTAAAAGTTCGGTAAATTTCATAAGTGAACCTGGTTTGTCTACCATAATTACCGAGAGTTTCATTTTTCTACTACTCTTTACAAGTCCTTTTTCAATAATGAGTGATAGCATAGTTACGTCAATATTTCCCCCACTTAAGACAATTCCTATTTTAGAGCCTTTTTCAAAATTGATTTTATTATGAAGTAAAGCAGCTACACCTACAGCACCTGCACCCTCAACTAAAAGTTTTTGTTTCTCTAACAAAAATAAGATAGCAGCAGCAATCTCATCTTCACAAACCAACTCTAAACTATCAACTTCTTTTAAAATATATTCAAGAGTAATAGGTGAGGCATCTCGAACAGCAATTCCATCAGCAATAGTTCTTACACTTTTAGTACCATGTGCATTTTTACTGTCATAAGACTCTTTCATAGCAGGAGCTCCTGCTGAGGCTATTCCAATAACTTTAGTTTTTGGATTTATCGCATTGGTGGCAACACTCATTCCTGCAATAAGACCCCCACCACCAACAGGTACAACAATTACATCTAAATCTGGTTCTGCTTCTAACATCTCAAGAGCAACAGTACCCTGCCCTGACATCACTTCATCATCGGTAAAAGGGTGAACAAACTCTAAGTTATTCTCTTTACTATACTCCATAGCATAAGCATAAGCTTCATCATAATTTACTCCATATAAAATAACTTTAGCTCCAAACTCCTTTACACCTTGAATCTTATTAAGAGGGGTAGAGTCTGGCATAACAATAGTCGCTTCAATACCAAAATGTTTAGCTGAAAATGCAACCCCTTGGGCATGGTTCCCTGCACTAGCAGCCACAACACCACCTCTTTTCCCTGCTTCAATAAGAGAAGCAATCTTATTAAATGCCCCACGAAGTTTAAATGCCCCTGTGCGTTGTAGGTTCTCTTTTTTAAGATATACTTTATACCCACTCATTTCAGAAAGTATGGGTGCATAAGAGAATGATGTATGGTGAATTACTCCATTTAAGCGTTTTTGTGCCTCTTTTATAGATTTTAAATCTAACATTTATGTTTCCTAAGTATGATATTAATCGAATTATATCGTAAAGGATTAAATATGGAATGTGAAATGCCAAGAGTTAACTCTAACAAAGATGAGATAAAAAAATATTTTGAAGAGGTAAAAACCATTGCTGTTTTAGGATGTTCTCCTAACCCTTCTAAAGATAGTAACCATGTAGCAGAGTATTTACGAGATGTAGGGTATAAAATGATACCAGTTTACCCTAAACATGATGAGATTTTAGGTCAAAAAGTATATCGAAGTTTAGCTGATATTGATGAGCCTATTGATATGGTAGTTATTTTTAGAAAACCTGCTGCACTTGGAGTTATTGCTGATGCTGTAATTGCTCGTGGAGATGTAAAAGTCTATTGGACACAATTAGGGTTGGTTAATAATGAAGCAGCAGATAGAGTAAAAGAGGCTGGAATTTCGGTGGTACAAAGTCATTGTGCTATGGTTGAACATAGAGCTATTTTTAAATAAAACAATAAGCCCACCTTAAATTTGGTGGGTTATATTAAATTCGTTCAGTAGGAACATCATCTTTAAAAGCCATCTCTTCTGCTTTTTTAAGAATCTTCATTGCCCCTTTTTTTACCATAAGTTCAGCAAGAAGTAGTCCTAAACCTTTACAAGCTTTTTTTGAAGCAGACACTTTCTCCTCTAAAATTTTTGAACCATCAGGATAACCAATCATTGATTTTATCGTTACTAATCCATCTTCATCAATAGTTGTATTTACAGCAACAGGAGCTGAACACCCTGCTCCAATCTCACCAATAAAATCACGCTCTATGGTTGACGCTAAAAAGGTATCTTCATGGTTTAATACTTTAACAATCTCACGAACTTCATCGTCATCACTCTTAATCTGAATACCCAAAGCACCTTGACCCATAGGTGGAATCATAATAGCCAGAGGAAGTTTTTCGGTAAAAGGAATATCTTTTAAAAGGTCTAACCTATTAAGTCCAATAAATGCTAAAATAATTGCGTCATATTGACCCTCTTCTAGTTTTCTAAGACGGGTATTGACATTACCACGTAAATCTTTTACCTTTAAATCTGGACGAACAGAGAGTAATTGCATACGTCTTCTTAGACTTGTTGTTCCAACCACAGCACCTTTTGGTAGAGCATGAAATGACTCATATTTATGAGAGAGAAAAACATCAGACTGGTCTTGACGCTCTGTAATAGATGCTAGTTCTAAACCCTCTGGCATATATGATGGTACATCTTTAAGTGAATGTACAGCAATATCAGCATTTCCTGCCAACATCTCATCTTCTAACTCTTTAGTAAAGTGTCCTTTTCCACCAATTAAGGCAAGAGGTTTATCTAAAATCTTATCCCCATTTGAAGTAATTTTATTGAGTTCTACTTTAACATTTGAAAAAGCTGTTTCTATTCTATCACGTACATGATACGCTTGCCAAAGGGCAAGGTCACTGGCTCTGGTTGCTATGATTACTGTTTTCAAAAAATCCCTTTTATGCTATCTATTAATCGTTCAGTTCATTTCTTTTTAATGAGCTTCTTATAGCTATTTCTACTTGGGTCCCATTTACCATCTATATATAGAGTTGGTGTTCCTGTTACCATTGATTGCGTTGCCATATCTCGGTCAAATATAATCTCTTTAGAGATTTTTTCATCATTAATCTCTTTTTCTGTTATATCAATATTAAACTGTTTTTTGATTTCTCCTAAAACTTTTGTAGCATTAACTTCTCTTGGCTCAACTTTTAACTTATAGAGTTCCATAATTTTATCTTCTTTTACACCTTTTGCTTTAGCTACTTCCATTGCTCTTGTAATAATATCTGAAACAGGGTGGATTCTAGTAAGAGGCATATGGTAATAGTATAGTGAAAAAGTATCAGGATTTTCTTTTACAGCTTTATAAATTTCAGGAACTTTTTGTCTACAAAATGGACACATTGGGTCACTAAAAATAACCAATTTATGTTTAGCATCCTTATTTCCTGCAACTAGGTGTTGCTCATTATAAATATTCGATTTTAAATTTGGCTTTATTACCATCTTTAAATCTTCACCTGTTTTAAGATTAATAAGTGTTGGAACAGTATATCCATCTTTTATAAAAAGAGTCTCTGGAACTGTTACTTTATCAAAAATAGTGGGTCCCTTTCTAACATTGGCATGAATATTAATAAAAAATGCTTCCCAACCTTTTGGTTCATCTAAAAGTTTAGAATCAATAATATCCACTTTTACAACTTTTACATTTTTATTTCTAATCATATAGTTTTTTACATAAGATTTTACCTCATCTGCATTACTTCCAGCACTAACGGTTAATGTTGTTACGACTGCTAGACTCAATAATCTCGACATCAATGACATCATCATCTCCTTGTTTATTTAAATTTTTTATATTTTTTTTATTTTTAAAACTTAGTATTGTACCACCAAATTGTAAATAAAAGCTATATATAAGAGCAATTAATCCTAAAATATCAGAAAAAACCCCAGGAATAATCAATAAAATTGCTCCTAAAAAATAGGAAGTTGCAGAATCATGAAAAGATTTCATATCTAATTTGCCTAAAGATAGACTCTGCATATTCATCTTAATATTAGTATGTGCATTCTGAATGAGTCCCATTCCTATAATAAAGGTAGTTACTATCCAAATAACCGACCATAAAAAACCAATACTAGCCCCAACTTGTAAAGAGAAAAAGAGTTCTAAGAGAAAATAAGCAAATATAAAAATCATCTTATGCCAACTTTTCCATTAATACATCAACAATATTTTCTAAAGCAACACTCTCTTTTGAGAGGTCTTTACGGGTAATAAGTTCTACTTTACCCTCAGAAATATCATTACCAATAACAACAGCATAGTTCATTCCAATAAGCTCAAAATCTTTCATCTTAACACCAAAGCCTGTCTTTTTATCGGCTCTATCGTCTAAAAGTACATCTACACCTTTAGCTTGAAGTTCATCATAAAGTTTTTCAGCAACTGCCATCTGCTCTTCATTTTTAGCTTTTGCTACAATAATATCTACATTATAAGGAGCAGAAGCTTTTGTCCAAACACAACCTTTTTCATCATGATTTTGTTCAATAATCCCTGCTAACAAACGACTAACACCAATACCATAAGTTCCCATTACAAATGGTTCAAGCTTTTGGTTCTTATTTAAAAATTCTGCTTTCATTGGTTCAGAGTAAACTGTTCCTAGTTGGAAAATATGCCCAGCTTCTATTCCTTTTGTTTGACTAAGGTTTCCACTACACTTAGGACATTTAGTTTCATCTTCGGCTATAACTTCTACATTAGCTCCAAAGTCACAAGCATCACAAACCATAATGGTATCTTCTCCAGAGTCAGCTAAAATCATAAACTCTTTAGAACCTGCTCCACCAATAGCTCCAGAGTCAGCCTCTACCACTTTAAACTCTAAACCTAAACGAGTAAAGATTTTTTTATAAGTCTGTTCCATTAGCTCAAATTCACGTTTCATATCTTCGGTAGTAGCATGAAAGCTGTAAGCATCTTTCATAAGAAACTCACGTCCTCTCATAAGTCCAAAACGTGGGCGAACCTCATCACGGAACTTCCAATTTATTTGGTAGACGTTTAATGGTAGTTGCTTATAACTCTTAACTGTTTGACGTACTAAATTTACCATTGCCTCTTCATTGGTTGGGCTAAGAGTAAAACTGTTCTCATGTCTATCTTTAAAGCGTAAAAGCTCTTTTCCAAACTTATCAGCTCGTCCTGTCTCTTCCCAAAGGCTTAGTGGAGTAACCATTGGTAGGTGTACCTCATTACACCCTGCTCTGTCTAACTCCTCTTTTACAACAGCTCTTACTTTGTCTAAAGTTATTTTTCCTAATGGTAAGAAGTTATAAAGTCCTGCTCCTCCAACAAACTGAATAAATCCAGCTCTAAGTAAAAGTTTATGAGAAGCTAAAACAGCATCGTTTGGAGTCTCTTTTGTTGTTGGTATTAGCATTCTTGAAAATCTCATTATTTGTATCCTTTAACATGGTGTTCTTTCTTATATTGTTGCATATTAATATCTTGTGTATCTATATTAAATATCTCTTTAATAACATCTACTTTATTAGCCCCATTACTATGTGCTGAACTTTGCCGTAAATTTTGAGTAGCATCATGTAAAAATCGGTTAAACATCTGCTCTGCCATCTTTTTTATATTCGCTTCAAACTCTTTAGGAACAAACTTTTTCTTAATGGCTCGTTCAAGCTCTTTCTCTATAGCATTATGTGATTGTAGTCTAATATCTCTAATGACTGGTTCAATAGAGAGTGCTTTTAACCATGCATAGTATTCATCTTTAGACTTTAAAACTATCTCTTTTGCTTTAATGGCTTGTTCTTGCTTTAAGGCATGATTTTCATTAGATATAGTTTTCA
>JALUKJ010000436.1 GCA_027056615.1 Campylobacteraceae bacterium
TCAGATGAAGAGTTTGAGGTTTTATCAAATTGGATTAAGGAGACGATTTGATAAAGTTTATAGACCTATTTGCAGGAACTGGTGGTATCAGATTAGCATTGGAACAAGCTTGTGAGAGCTTTGGTATCTCAACAGAATGTGTTTTAAGTTCAGAGATAGATAAAAATGCTTGTTTATCCTATGAGTTAAATTTTGGAGAAAAACCATCTTCTGATATTAGAGAAATTTATGATTTTCCTGATTTTGATTTTTTGTTGGCAGGATTTCCTTGTCAATCATTTTCCTATGCAGGGAAACAGAGAGGTTTTGGAGATACAAGAGGTACTCTCTTTTTTGAAGTTGAACGGATTTTAAAACAAAAGAAACCTAAATATTTTCTACTTGAAAATGTAAGAGGATTAACAACTCACGACAAAGGTAGAACTTTTGAGACCATCAAAAAACATCTTACAGACCTTGATTATAGCATAGATTATTTTTTATTAAATTCAAGTAATTTTAATGTTCCTCAAAATAGAGTAAGAATCTATATCGTTGGAGTATTAAACCAAGAGATAAAGATGACCTTACAAGAGAATGTAGGAGCATCAGATACACACGCTTTTAAAGCACAAATGCAACCTTCACTTTTTGATAATTTTAATCAATCAAAAACGGTTAATGATATTTTAGAAAAGCATCCTCATAAAAAATATAATTGCTCTAAAGAGTTTACTAAAAGTTTAAAAAATATTATGAATAACAATCTTTCTAAACTCAATGGGTATCGTCTAACTGACTATAGAGGAGGAAACTCTATTCACTCTTGGCAACTTGGTATTAAAGGGAGTTGTTCCTCTCGTGAAATTGAGTTTATGAATCTTCTTATATCAAATCGAAGAAAAAAAATATTTGGAACACACCAAGATGGTAAAAGTTTAACCAAAGAGCAAATTATGACATTTTATCCTTATAATGATTTTGATAAAGTAACAGAGTCTCTTATTAAAAAAGGCTATCTAGGAATTTCTGAAAAAAAATACAAACCTGTTTGTGGAAATATGTCTTTTGAAGTTTTTAAGTTTTTAGACCCTGATGGAATTTCCATTACACTTACAGCTTCAGATTCCAATAGATTGGGTATTGTGCAAAATAATATACCAAGAAGATTAACTCCAAGAGAGTGTGCTAGATTACAAGGTTATCCTGATAGTTATAAGCTACTTGATAATGATAATGCTGTCTATAAACAGATGGGAAATGGTGTTTCTGTTCCTGTTGTGGAGGCTGTTTTGGTGGATTTTATTAAGTATAATATGGTGTCTAATTTTAGAAATATTTCTATAGAAGAGAAGATTATTGAAGAGTTACTTTCTGTTGAGGGTAAAGCTCAGGATATTGGTGGATATTATAATCCTAATGAGGAGTTGGCTGAGAAAGCTATGCGTCCGAGTGCTACTTTGAATTCTATTATTGATGGGATATAGTCAATAATATTTAACTACCTCTTTTTGAGGTGGTTATATCTACTCTTTTAACACTTCTTATTCACATCTCTATCAAAACTCAACTTTCCATACCCTTGCAAATTACTTTTTGCACAAATCAAAGCATCTACAAAATCTATATTTTTATTCTCTACAATATTTAAAGTCTCTATGAGTAAAACCTTATTGCCAACTACTCCTCTAAAAGCAATAATTCTTTTTAAATCATCTATCACTTCATCTTTGGGTAATTTATAAAATTTAATCAAAACAAAAAGAACTTCCATCACAACAGATTCAAGTATTTCGACTTCATACTCTCCAAGCTCTATTTTTCTAAAAATTTCAGTTGCTATCTCTAAATGTTCTTTAT
>JALUKJ010000437.1 GCA_027056615.1 Campylobacteraceae bacterium
AAATAAACTAGGAAACTATATCATGACATTAGCAGAGTGGAACGAAAAAAAAGCAAAAGAGCTTGAAGAGCAAAAAAAGAAACCTCTACAAAAAATTAGTAACAATTTTATTGATAATACTATCAACAAAAATAATATAAATGCGATTAAAACAGTTTTTTATTTAGCAACAATTTTAGATAAATTTAATTTTGATTTAAGGCTAGATAGCCTGAAAATTGACCTTAATGATATGCTTAAATATACAGAGATGACAAGGCAAGAAATAAGAAATAATTTAAAAATGATGCAAGAGACCTCTATAACATTTATTAATGAAAAAGAGGAGTGGGAAAAATATATAGTGTTAATTCCTCAAATTAGCATATCTTATGGTAGTAATTTTATTACCATAGACCTCTATTCAAAAATAGCAAAATTGATAGTTGAGGTAAAAAATAATTATACCTATATAGATACAAGTGTTTTGATGTCTCTAAAAAGTAAGCACAGCATACGGATATTACCTCTATTAGAGAAAATAAAGGGATATGACGCTCATATAGGTAAAAGAAAAACAATGTCACTAAATGCATTAAATGATTTTTTTGGAACAAAATATAAAAGAATTGCAGATATAGAGAGGAGAGTTTTGAAACCTGCACAAAAAGAGCTAGACAATAGTCCAACTCTTACATTTATATATCAAGTACATATGGAATCCTTCGGAAGAGGAAGACCAAGAGCAACAAGTGTAACCATAGATTTAATTATCAGACCAGAGTATTATTTATCTAGTCGAAAAGTTTTTATAGAGTACATGCGAACGTCATGTATAGGAAAAAATATTTTAGATACCATAGATAAACATACCCATAAAAGAATAACAATATACATCTCAACCAAAGGAAGACTTTACGACAGAATAAGTGGAGAGTCATTTGATGCAAAAAGAGCCAATGAGATTTGGACTACTCTTTATGAGTTGGCTAAAGATGGGAAGTTGGAGCTTTTAAAAAGAGATAGTGTTTAAATTTAGGCTTCTTGAACGGTTTGAGATATTAGGCTAAATGTAGTTAGATTGTTGTTTGGTGGAGGCGTGGGGAATTGAACCCCAGTCCTAAAATAGCTAGAACTATGACTCTACATGTTTAGTCGATATTGATTTTTCTTATCTTGCTTCGCACAATATCCAAAGCTATGCAAGACCAGCCAAGAGTTCATCTTTTAGCATGGCTTCTAAAAGATATAGTCATCAGATTGTAATACCCAAAATCTAGCTAAGATGACACTCACTAGCAGGGCAGTCCTCCGATTGCTCGGGGTTAAAACTTACGCTACTGCGTAAGCTGGACGGTAATCTGTGTTGTTTGCAGTTATATGCGATGAGCCGTATAACGGAGTTGCTCAGTCCGACATGCACATAATCCCGACTATTCCAGTCGAAACCAAGTCGCCCCCATATTTATGTAATAATTCAAGAGTGAATTACTACAGGAGGGTAATTATTGTATCATAAAAATTTTTTTATGTCAAGATTATGCTGAAATTTGAAAGTCGCTATGTTCTCCAAGAACTTGATTAATTCTTTGTGCAATATCTTCAATTTCTAACTCTCTTAGCTCCTGCTCTTCACGAAGTTTTAAAATCTCTTTACGAAGTTCTGCTTCTGTCTCACGATTTAGTGCTATTGACTCTTTTAATTGACGATTTTCTTCTTTAAGAGCTTCATATTTATCTAAAACTAATGTAATTTTACTATCTAATTCATCTAAAATAGTTCTTTGATTCATATCTTATTCCTTATATTTAGTTTAAACTTTTACATTAATATTATAACCTATTTTTTTCCTATTCATTAATTTTTTCTTTAATTTCTTTGGCTAAATTAGCTACTTTTGTAATTTTTTGAGAATTATTAAGTGTCTCATCTAAAAGAACTTTTACAAAAGCTGAACCAACAATAACCCCATCAACACCTTGGGCTTTCTCTTTAGCTGTGTTTTGGTCAACACCAAAACCTACATAGACAGGAGTTGTAGTATACTCTTTAATATCTGCAATAACTGTTTGTAAATCTTCACTTTTCCCTGCTCCTGTAATTCCTGCATAGGCTACAAGATAGATAAACTTTTGAGACTCTGTAACAATCTTTTTAATTCGTTCTGTTGAATCGGTTGGAGCAATAAAATCTATAAGATTTAGATTTGCCTCTCTCATCATAGCTTGATAAGGTTGTGCCTCTTCAAATGGTAAATCAGGAATAATAAATCCATTTACACTACTCTGTGTTGCTTGGTCTATAAAAAACTCCATACCTTTATGATAAAAAGGGTTAAAGTAGCCCATCCATAATGTATCTATTTTTGGAGCAATCTCTTTTGAAGCCTTAAAAAGGTCTTCAAGTCTGAAACCACCTTGTAGAGCTTTGAGGTTTGCTTTTTCAATAATAGGACCATCTGCAACAGGGTCAGAAAATGGCATACCCAATTCAAGGGTATCAACACCTGCATCTGCTAAAGCCAATGCCATATCAACGGTAAAATCTAAAGAGGGGTAACCTGTAGTAATGTATGCAACTAAATTTTTCAATTGGGACTCTTTTTTTAAAATATTGTTGGTATTATACATTTTTTAGATAAAATCACTTCAATGATATTGACAAGGTACAAACAATGAGTATTCATACAAAAAAAGTTGCAAAAAAAGTAACTTTAACCACTATTGCAAAGATGAAAGGCGTAGAGCCAATTACTATGGTAACAGCATACGATGCCCTTTTTGCTAAACTTTTTGATGGAAATGTAGACATGATATTGGTCGGAGATAGCCTAAATATGAGCTTTTTAGGAAAAAATGACACCCTTTCTGCTACTATGGAGCAGATGATTTATCATACCCAAGCAGTGTGTAATGGGGCAACTCTGCCTCTTATTGTTTTAGATATGCCTTTTGGCTCTTATACCTCTAAGAGTGAAGCTATTAAAAATGCTACTCGTGCTTACCAAGAGACCAATGCACAAGCAGTAAAAATAGAGGGTGGAAAAGAGAGAGCTAATATTGTCAAAGCTTTATGCGAAAACTCCATTGCTGTCTTAGGTCATATTGGGCTCATGCCTCAGTTTGTCCGTGCAGATGGTGGCTATAAAGTGAGAGGAAAAGATAAAACAGACATTGCCTCACTTATTGAAGATGCCAAAGCACTTGAAGCTGCTGGTGCTTTTGCTGTTGTTGTTGAAGGAGTCAAAAGTGAAGCTGCCAAAGCTATTACCGATGCTATTACCATTCCTACTATTGGAATTGGTGCAGGACTAGATTGTGATGGTCAAGTATTAGTTTGGTCAGATATGTTTGGATTTTTTGAAGATTTTAAACCTAAATTTGTAAAACAGTATTGTAATGGTGCAAAGTTAATTCGTGAGAATTTAGAAAAGTATACTAGTGAAGTGAAAAATAGAGAATTTCCAAGTAAAGAGTTTACCTATTGATGGAACGAATTGTAAATATTGAAAAATTTGATAATGAATATATTGAAGAGGTCTCTTTACGACCCTCTTCATGGGATGAATATATTGGTCAAGAGCAGATTAAAAAGAATTTAAAAGTATTTATTGAAGCTTCTAAAAAGCGTGAAGAGGCTCTTGACCACATTCTATTTTTTGGACCTCCAGGATTAGGTAAAACAACCATTGCAAACCTTATTGCCACAGAGATGAACGCACAAATTAAAACTACATCAGCACCAATGATTGAAAAGTCTGGTGATTTGGCAGCTATTTTAACTAATATTGAAGAGGGTGATATCTTATTTATTGATGAAATTCATAGAATGTCACCTGCTATTGAAGAGATACTCTACTCAGCTATGGAGGACTTTAGACTAGATATTATAATTGGCTCTGGTCCTGCGGCTCAAACGGTTAAGATTGATTTACCACGATTTACACTTATTGGAGCAACTACTCGTGCAGGAATGTTGTCACACCCTCTTAGAGAGCGTTTTGGAATGCACTTTCGTATGCAGTTTTACAATGCTAAAGAGTTATCTGAAATTGTACGTTTGGCTTCGATTAAACTCAATAAAGTAACTCATGATGACGCTTCACATGAGATTGCTAAACGAAGTCGTGGAACACCAAGATTGGCACTTAGACTTTTAAGACGTGTTCGTGACTTCTCTGAAGTGGCTAATGAAGAGAGAATTATTTTAAAGACTACTAAATATGCTCTAAATCAACTAGGTGTAAATGAGTTAGGCTTTGATGAAGAAGATATTAGACTTCTTGAATTTCTTATTAGTTCAAAAGGTCGTCCAATGGGCTTAAGCACTATTGCTGCTGCCCTTAGTGAAGATGAAGGAACTATTGAAGATGTATTAGAACCATATCTTCTTGCTAATGGATATATAGAGCGTACAGCCCGTGGACGTATGGCTACCCAAAAGTCCTACTCATACTTTCGACTTAGCTCATTAGGAGAATAAAAAAACTATGATGAAAAAAAGTGACTATATTATTGCTATTTTATTTGCATTTGCGTTAGTTGGTGCTTATGCCATCTACCAACCATTTTTACTATCTATGGTAGTAGCACTACTTTTAACCATGGCGACAACAAATGTACATATTCAAATTACCAACTCTATCCACTCTGAAAATATATCATCAATTATTTTGAGTCTGCTACTTTTTCTTATTCTATTTGTACCTATTATATATATTATGACTATTGGAGTACATGCTTTAGCAACTATGGATTTAGATATAATTAAACAGGTAACATCCAAAATTATCTCATTGACCGAAGAGATACCAATTTTAGGTGATTGGACAAAAGAGAATTTAGATAATCAACAGATTTTAGAGACGGTGAAATCCTCTACTATTACTATTACAAAAGCAGGAACACAGGGGATTGATTTTATAAAAAATGTCTTTTTTGTAATTGTCTTCTACTATATACTTAATCGTTATTCAGACAAACTTTTTTCACTTATTGCATCTTTTTTACCTATGAAAGATAATGAAGGAAATCAGATTATAAAAGAGATTTCATCTACTATGGAGATAGTCTTCTACTCTATTATTGTTACAGCTATCTTTGAGGGATTGCTATTTGGTATTGTTATCTCATTTTTTGGATTTAATGGGCTTTTGTTTGGAACTATTTATGGTTTTGCCTCACTAATTCCTTTTGTTGGTGGAGCTATTGTATGGATACCTGTTTCACTATATACTTGGACAACTATTAACTCAAATTCAGCCATTATTATTGTCCTTTACTCCATTATTGTCATCTCAATTATTGCAGATACTTTTATTAAACCAATTATTATTCGTTATATTAAAGACGATATATTACACAGTTCGGTTCATATTAATGAACTTATTATCTTCTTCTCTATTGTTGCAGGAATGAGTTCTTTTGGTTTTTGGGGAATGATTTTAGGCCCAGCACTTACTTCTTTTTTAATTGCTATATCTAAAGTATATATTGCCTTATATGGAGGAGAGAAGTAGCGTCAAACTTTAGTACCGTTCACGCTAAGTAAACGGTACTATAATTTAAAAGTCGTAAGTAACACCTGCACTTATAGCATCTAAATCTGGAGAACCTGATTTTTGAAGCAATCTTTCATAATCAGCAAAGAGTCCCCAACCACTCTCTTGGTCACCATAACCATCAAATATTCTTGAGTATCTACCATCTTTTGCATAGTCACTACCTAAGTCATACTCTAATCCTAATCCCCAAGCAAATCCATTTGTATCAGTCAATTGTCTACCTCTACCTGATGTTTTTGTTGCTGCCAATCCTGCTAATCCATAGATATTAATTGCATTACTAACAGGATACATTGGTTTTAAAAAAGCACCATAGTGCTTAAACTTTCCACCCTCTGACTTCCAATTAGTTCTAATACCTCTAGCTTCAATACCAACAAACTGATTAAAGTCATAACCAACTCTTCCCATAATACCTGCTGTTTTATCAATATCACCTGTTCCTTTACAGCCACAATTTGGTTTATATTGTGCAGTAGTTAAACCCAAAGCCACATAGAGTCCTAATGGGGTAATATTTTTAACAGGTTTTACAGGAATAGGTACTGGTTTAGGAACTACAATTGGTTTAACAACTTTAGGAATAGCAACAGGTTGAACTACCTCATGAACTGGTTCAATAGGAACATAAATCTCTTCATGTTCCTCAACAGGTGGTAAAATATCTCCACCTCCATATGCTAAACTACTTATAACTACTGTTGTAGCCAATACTATATTTAATTTTTTCATAAAATTTACTCCTTATTAAAAAAAGTTAATCATAACATTTTTTTAATTACACAATATATAATAATTTATGTTAATAAATATTATATACTTTTAGATAAGTTTTTATATAAATAGTATTT
>JALUKJ010000438.1 GCA_027056615.1 Campylobacteraceae bacterium
GGGTTATTTAATGTTATGAAATTTAAATTACCAACTAAGTTGTAGTTACGGAATTACAACTTTTTTTTTGAAAAATGCCTTTTTTGTGGGGTTTAGTTGGGTTTTGGGTGGGAAGATTCGCTTAAATTGGCATGGTTCAAGAATAACATTCTTGTCCCTATTTATCAAAGTTTTTGGAGTAGATAAGATAGAAGTATTAACAGAAGATAGAGAGTTTGTAGGGAAATATTGGTTGCAATATCTACAAGGAAAAGGGATAAGATTTTGTATGCGAGAGAAGAAGAGTAAACTTATCAATCATAAAGAAAAAGAGATAGCAATAAAATCACTTTTTCAAGACCTAAAATTGGATGAATATCATTACTTTGGTACAATAAAAATATATGATATGGATTTACACCTAACAAGTTCAAGAATGCAAGATGATTATCTCATAATTCTTAGCAATTATGAAGCCCCAAAAGATGAGATTTTATTAATCTATTCAAAGAGATGTAAGATAGAAACAATGTTTAAGGTTTTCAAAAGTCAAGGCTTCAATCTTGAAGATACACATTTAACTAAAAAAGATAGGATTGAAAAATTATTGGCTCTGATGGCGATTGCTTTTGTCTGGTCATATATTGCTGGAGAGTTTTATGAGAAAATTGAGCCTATAAAGTTAAAAAAAACTAGGTGATTCTCTAAAACATAGGGCAAAAAGTATTTTTTTACATGGATTAGAGTATTTGAAAAGTATTTTGAGCAATATAGAGCATAAAATGGATGAATTTTTGGAGATGGTTGAGTTATTTGGGATGTATTTAAATAGGGTTGATTTTAAGCCTAGAAAAATTATTATTTAAATATATGGGTGGTGAGTCATAAGCATACTCCTTAAATAGAGGTAATGGTGGTTTAATAGTTGTTACTTTTATATTTTTGAATTGGTAAATATACTTCTTATCACGATAAGTAATATCAAGTAATGTATCACAATCTCTCTCTAACATCAAACTCTTTCCTAAAAGTTTCTGATATTTCGACTCTTTTATTGGTACAAGATAAAAATCTTTCCAATTACTCTTAATAGCTTTATAAATAGCCTCTTGTTGTTCGATTATTAGTCGTTTATCCAGCTTCTTTTCCCAATATTTTAGATTGATTTTTCCATAATTGATTTTTTTCTTATCACAATACTCAATCCATTTTTCTAATATATTTGGCATACTTGGAACCGATGGCTTCAGCCTCGTCTCACTCTTTTTTTCTACTTTAGCTTTCTTCGGGAATAAATCCTCCGTTTCCAAAGGTTTTTGGCTCGTAGTCAATTTCCCAAGAATCTCGCCAATCTTCTTCTTGGTGTATATAAAAAAAGATGCACATAGTAGTACTTTTGTTTTTGAACCACCTCTATAAGTTTCATCTCTTTTAAAATCTTTTTTATTTTATTAACTCTATCTATCGCCCAATTCATTCCTTTTCTTGTAAATTCATCGGTTACGAGGGGTTGGTTTGTCTTTTGAAGTTGAGCGTGATAGATGTAAAAACTATACAAGGCTAAAAGGTTAGCGTAATTTTTACCGTGCTTTAGAAAGCCTTGTAAAAGATGTGGATGAATGACTATTGCGTTTTCTATTGGTTCTAGTACCGTTCACGCTAAGTAAACCCAAATTTAATGAAATGATTTTGCCTTAGATTTGTACTTAGATATACAAAGGACTAGCCATAGCTAATTCGAGTATATTTAAGTGCAAAGATGAGGCAAAATCATTTCACCCTATGGGCGATAAGAAAAAGGCACATCTAGTGCGTTAGATTTTCTTGAATTAGCTACGGCTAGTCCTGCAAAAATCTGCCTTGTACCTGTACCTTTTTCTTATCGTTAAATTTGGGTTTACTTAGCGTGAACGGTACTAGTTCCATTTTTTATGCCTTGTGTGTTTTTGTTATTTAGCATTATTGCTATATTTATCTTTATTTTAAATCAAAAGATACTAATTTATCCTAATTTTCTTAAAAATGTTCTAAAAGTGCTTTTAAAATCTTCTACTTCATTTAACTCTTCTTTTAATTTCAAATTATCTAAATAGAGTTTAATAGCTGTTTCAAGTTGTGAAGAGAGAGTATTATTTGATACTGTTTTTCTTAAGCTACTCTCACTATAGCCAATCTCTTCTCCTAATTCTCTATAAGTCAACCCCAACTCTTTAGAGACTCTCTTAACCAAATGTACCTCTTTCTCTTCCAAAACCACTACTCCTTTTTAGTCAATTATAGCAAAATCTCTCCTTTTCTTAAGAGAGTTTTTAAGTATCTTTCTTTTCTACAAGGTAGATATTTTAAGTATGTGGGGTATTTTTGGGGTCGTGTGGTTTTTGGGGCTTGGATTTGATGGTTAGGTTATGCAAAATTTTATTTTTGGTTTCCTTTATTTTTCTATTCTCTCAACACTTCTATATCTTCAATACTAAGTCCTGTTTTTAGGGCTATTGTTTCAGAGTCCAATATATCTAAAAGGCTTTTGGCTATCTCTATTATCTTTTTTTTACTCTCTTGTTTCTCTTGTTCAATTCCTTTCTCAATTCCTTGTTCTATTCCTTTCTCAATTCCCTCTTCTAAGCCCTCTTTTCGAGCTGTATCAATTGAGTTAATTAAATCTCTATAGACTTTTAAGTTCTTATGATATTTATCTTGTTCAACTTTTGGAAGTTTTAAAAATTCGGCTCTTTCAAAAGCTTTCTCAATGACATCACCTTTTAATTTTTGAGGAATATCTTGTAGTTTGTTAAGGTTTTGAAAGACATAAAGCCACCACTCTAAATGAGAGTTTAGCTCCTCTTTCTCTTTTTTGAGTTTTGGGATTTCTACATAAATCATATTTAGATTATCGTACATAACCTCTTTTGTATTAATATCGGTTATCTTTCCATGATGTAGATATTGGGGTCTATGTTTAAAGCGTTCTACTTCAAAATTTAAGAGTCCAATAAAATAAATAGGTGTTAAATGAAAATTCCATGTTCCTCTAATGGCTTGTTCTTGAATTGGAAAGGTTGTGTAGTACAAGGCTCTACTTTGAAAATGCTCTTGATAAACCTTTTGAAGCTCTACAATAAACTCACTTCCATTCTCATCAATACAATATAAATCAAAGATAGCTTTTCTATCTTCTGGACTATCAGGAAGAAGTTCTCCATTTTTAAAGATAATGGTCTCTATTTGGTTTTTACCTTCTAATCCTAAGATGTCATTAATTAGACTTCTTAAAAGTTCTGTATTTTCCATATCTCCAAATATTTTTTTAAAACCATAATCGGTAAAAGGATTGATATATTTTTCTATGTAGCACATTTTTTTTCCTTTTTTTAATCTATTTTATCACAAATATTAAAAGAAGAAGATAACGAGTAGCAGAAAAAGTGTAATGAAAAATGGTGATCACGATTGGACTTGAACCAACGACTTCTTCCATGTCAAGGAAGTACTCTACCACTGAGTTACGCGATCATCTTAAAAAGAGAATCGGATTATATTTTTTTTTGACTTAAACAAAGGTTATCTAATCCAATTCTATAATATATTATTGCTTTAATTGTTTATGTTTTACACGTTGAGCATGTGTTATAGCAACTGCCATAGCATCTGTAATATCTAGTGGTTTTATCTCTTTTTTAATATTTAAAAGACGCTTCACCATAAAGGCAACTTGCTCTTTAGTTGCTTTTCCATTGCCTGTAATGGCTTTTTTCACCTGTAAAGGTGTATACTCTTCATAATTTCCAACTGATAAAAGTATTTTTAAACTTAAAGCTCCTCTAAACTGTGCCAACTTAAGAACTGTTTTAGGATTATGTGCATAAAAAATATCTTCAATTGCCACTTCTTCGGGCTTATGAACAGATAATAAAATATCTAATCCTTCTACTAATTCTCCAATTTGAGCCTTTAATTCTCTGTTTTTAAACTTTAAAACACCTGCCTCAATTAGAGTAAACTTTCCAGAGGTAAACTCTAAAAAGCAAAAGCCCATATTTCGGGTTCCAGGGTCGATTCCAAGTATAATCATTTGCATCCTTAAAAAAATCTTAAAAAGTTATTCACATATTTGCTAGGGTGTGAATAACTTTTTTGACTTTTTTTTTAGTTCCCGAATTTTAGCCTTTTTTAGCTAATATTCAAAAAGTTATTCACATGTTATTCACATGTTATTCACATGTTATTCACATATTGGGCATTTTAACAAAGAGGACACTATGAATATAGGAAACAAAGTATTAAAAAAATTTAAAGAAGAAATAAGTAGTAAAGACTGGAACCGTTATATTAAGAACATTACCTACTCTGAAAAGGAGTCTAAAGATACTTTTAGACAATTCTATGCACCTAATATTTTATTAGCAAGATGGATTAAGACTAAATATGAATTTCAACTAGCTCATCTCTTTGAAATTGAAACTAAAACGAAACCTCATATCTCTATATCTATAAATAAAAGTGCAAATTCTAAAAAAGAAAATGGCAAATCACGCACCATAAAAGAGTCAGGAAACAGTGCTAAAAGTACCATTTTAAACCCCTCTTTTACCTTTGAAAGCTTCATTGTAGGCAACTCTAATCAATTTGCCTATACAACAGCTAAATCTGTTGCTGAAAAACCAGGTACTATATATAACCCTCTTTTCCTATATGGTGGGGTTGGTTTAGGGAAAACACACCTTATTCAAGCTATAGGTAACTATCAAAATGCTATGGGAAAAAAGGTTATTTACACCACTTTTGAGCAATTTATGAATAAATTTACTTCACACCTCCGTTCTCAGACAATGGATAGATTTCGTGAACATTTTAGAGAGTGTGATATTCTTATTATTGATGATATTCAGTTCCTTTCAGGGAAAGAGCAAACCCAAGAGGAATTCTTTCATACTTTCAATGAATTACATCAAGCAAAGAAGCAAATTATCATTACTTCAGATAGACAACCTCACAAAATTAAAGGCTTAGTTGATAGACTCAAAAGTAGGTTTGAATGGGGTCTAATGGCCGATATACAGCCACCTGAGCTTGAAACCAAGATTGCTATTATTCAAAAAAAATGTGAAATAGATGGTATTCGTCTTAATTCAGATATTGTTAATTTTTTAGCCTCAAATATGGGTAACAACATACGAGAAATAGAGGGTGCAATTATTAAATTAAATGCTTATTCTGGGCTAATGAATCAAGAGCTAACATTAGAGTTTGCACACAATGTTATAAAAGACCAACTTATAGAAAAAGAGAAAAATATCTCTATTAATGATGTTGTAACTGTTATCTCAAAAGAGCTTAATATTAAACTCTCTGATATTACTTCAAAAAAGCGAACTCGAATTGTTGTCAAAGCTAGACGAATCTCTATCTACCTTATTCGTAAATTAAGTTCAAATTCTATGCCACAAATTGCTGTTTATTTTAATATGAAAGACCATACAGCTGTCAGTCATGCAATAAAAAAAGTAGATGAAATGCTAAAAGAGGATATTAATCTTAAGGTTTTATTAGATGAGTTAACTAGTAAAATAAATCGCTTGTAAAAAATGAGAAAGAAGCTTTTTTTACAAGGTAAAGATATAAAAAAAAAAGATATAATTCAATATGTGAAAAGATGTGAATAACTTTTACTTTTTTTGTACTTTTTAAATCCCACAGTTTCGGGCTTCAGAAAGGTTATTCACATATTCACATAGACCTACTACTACTACTACTTATTTAAGAAAAAATAGGATAAAAAAAAATTAGGGAGAGAAAATGAAAATTCTTGTTACAAAACAACTAATAGAATCAATGCTTATTAATCTTCAACCTTTTTTAGAAAAAAAAGATGCAAGTCAAATTACATCACATATATATTTTGAAGCAATAAATGATGTAGTTGTTTTAAAAGCAAGTGATGGAGAGATAGGATTAATTATTAATAGCAGAAATATAATAATTGAACATGAGGGTAGTTTTACTGCTAATGGTAAAAAGTTTTTAGACATTATACGTATTTTACAAAATGAAGAGATTATTATTGAAAAAGTTGAAAACAGTATCAACATAAAACAAAATAACTCAAAATTTAAATTACCAACATTTAATCCTCAAAACTATCCCTCTTTCCCTCTTATTGACAATAAACCTCAAATAACTTTAGATTCTATAAATCTGATTAAAGGCTTAAAAAAAATCTCATCAGCTATTGATAATAATAATCCAAAATATGAACTCAATGGAGCATTACTTGATATAAAAGAGAATGAAACTAAACTAGTAGGTACAGATACAAGAAGACTCTCTATAATCACTTTAACAAATCAATCAGAACAAACATTCTCTTTGATTATTCCTAAAAAAGCTATTATAGAGATTCAAAAACTCTTTATAGAC
>JALUKJ010000439.1 GCA_027056615.1 Campylobacteraceae bacterium
CAAAAGTAAAAAGCGTAAACTACCCAGGGCTAGAGAGTAGCAAAAGCTATAAAAATGCACAAAAATACCTTAAAGATGGCAAAGCAAGTGGCTTACTAAGTTTTGTACTAGATAGCAAAGAGAGTGCACAAAAAGTAGCAGAGAGTACAGATATATTCTCTTTGGTTGTTAATATTGGCGATAGTAAATCTATAATCACCCACCCAGCCAGCACAACCCACCAACAACTTACCCCAGAAGAGCTAGACGATGCCGGTGTACCGGCTGGATTAATTAGGTTAAGCATTGGGTTAGAGGATACGCAGGATTTAATTGCTGATTTAGCTCAGGCTTTGAAAGAAGCTTAGAGCTGAGGGCTTAGAGCATAGAGCTGTTTTGCATTTTGTGTGAAATGGGTAGATAAATTGTATGTGCCAAAATACAATTTTGGCACAAGGAAGGAGAACATATGGATTTTTTTGTAGTATTTTTTATTTTGTTGCCTATTGTTACGAGTATTTTGGCATATATATATTGGAAAGAGAATAAAAAGATTAAAAAGGAGTATGAGGCTTTTGAAAAGATTAAAGATAGTGTAGATATTGATAGCATAGAAGAATTTGGGGAGATACTTAAAAATGGCGAAGATAAGGGACTAGATGCTATCAGAAAAAGATTGGCTCTATATAGTAATGAGCTTAGATATATAGATGTAGGGTTATATGAGCCACAATTTGATTTTAGCGATCCAGAAACATATAAACAAAAAATTAAAGAAATAAGAGATGAACAGAAAGAGTTTATTAGAAACGGTGAAGCAATTATTTGTAAACAAGAGTGGGTTGTAGATGGAAAAGCATCAAAAGGAAAATCTTTAACAAACAAAATAATGAAATTAGCTTTAAGAGCATTTAATGGAGAGTCGGACTCTTTAGTATCTAAAATTAAGTGGAACAATATTCAAAGAAGTAAAGATCGTATAGTAAAAGTTTATGAAACTATAAATAAAATGACCAAGGATATGCATATATATATTACCCCAGAGTATCTTGATTTGAAGTTGCAAGAAGCTCAATTAGTTTATGAACACAAAGAAAAACAGAGACAAATAAAAGAGGAACAAGCAGAAATTAGAGCTCAAATAAGGGAAGAGGCAAAACTTCAAAAAGAGATTGAAAAAACAAAGAAAGAGGAAGAGAAATATCAAAAGATGCTCGAAAAGGCTAAAAAAGAGGCTATGATAGCAACTGGTCAAGATTTAGAAGAGCTTAATAAAAAAATAGAACTTTTAAATAACGAGCTAGAAAAATCAAAAGAGGCTAATCAAAGAGCAAAATCTATGGCAGAACAGACAAAAGCAGGACATATTTATATTATTTCTAATATTGGCTCTTTTGGGAAAAATATTTACAAAATTGGTATGACAAGAAGACTAGAGCCAACTGAAAGGGTAAAAGAATTAGGAGATGCATCGGTGCCATTTGCTTTTGATATACATGCAATAATATACACTGAAAATGCTCCAGAGATGGAACATAAACTACATAGGATATTTAACACTAAGAGAGTTAATTTATCAAACAACAGAAAAGAATTTTTTAATGTAACGCTTGATGAGATTAAACAAGAAGTATTAAAAATCAAACCTGATGCAGAATTTATTGAGACAATAGAGGCTAGAGAATATAGAGAAACTATTGCACAAAAAAAGCTTCAAGGGAACAATAAAGAGGCGATAGAGGTTGATTTGTAAATCTCCATCATCCCAACCAGAAACAACAAATATTTCTCTTCTCTCGTTGCAAAATTGCATTTTGTAATGCATACGCTTTTCAAGTAAGTAGACAATTT
>JALUKJ010000440.1 GCA_027056615.1 Campylobacteraceae bacterium
GGTGTCCCTTTCCTGCTGAGATAAACATTGTTAAATCAGACTCAATCTTTTCACCATCTTCAAAGTTAATACCATCTGCTTCAAATGAAGTAATTTTTGAACCAACTTTTTTAGATATATTGGTCATTCCAAACATCTTGTCCATCATGACTAAGGCTTTATCACCCATCTTTTGACCTGGTTTATCCATAGGTGCAAAGAAAATAAGCTCAAACTTATCACGTAGACCTTTTTTCTTTAACATAGTATGAACATTAAATAGAACTTCAAATGCTGGACCACCACGAACAGCAGAGCTATCTTTTGGGTTTCCACCAAAGCCCATAGCAATTGTTCCTGAACCTTTTTCTACCAAAGTGTTAAGACGTTTATTTAGTTCTACAGCCTCTTCTGGTTTACCACAAATAGAGAGAGTATTCTCTATTCCTTTTAGCTGAATTTTATCTTGACCAATAGCTACAACAATATAGTCATAATCATCTAAAATACGACCACTCTCTAAAGTTACCTTTTTATTTTTTGCCTCTAATGAACTCACTGCATCTACAATAACTTTAAAATTATGCTTTTTACCTAATTGTGCTAGAGGTACAGAGATTTTCTCTTTTGTTGTCTCACCTGTTGGAATCCAAATAGAGGTAGGATAGATATAAAAATAGTCTCTATCTGAAACCAAAGTTACATCTAAATTTTCACCTGCTTTTTTCAAAAAAATTGCAGTCTCTACACCTGCAAATCCACCACCTAGTATTAGTACTTTTTTCATCTTTTTCTCCAATTTACTTATTTACCATAGACTTAACCCATGAAACCATTGCTTCTTGAGCTTGAGGGTTTGGGGCTTCTATAAAACTAACTACAAACTTATCAGCCATTTCAGCCACACCAATAGAACGAGGTCTAACTGCCATAAGTACTGGGTCTGGTAATTGTTTTCCAAAACAGCAGATAATATTTTTAGCATCTAAAATATCTGGAGAAAGTAGACAATCTTCTAAATTAGAAGTATGAGTATAATGGTCAAATATTGCAATAAAAGAAGCAACAGGATGTTCATCAATTTTTGATTTTAGATGAGTTAAAATCTCATCTACATCTTTAAACGTTGTCTCATCTTTTGCCACTTCCAATACCACTACTGGATATTTTTCCATCAAATGCATTTCTGTCATCTATTAGCCTTTGTTATTTTTTTTATAACTATACATTATGTTGTTTAAAGAGAAGTTTAATCACTAATAAAGAATTTCACTAAGATTTTATTTGTAAATTTCTTGACACAAATCAATGATTTTATAAATTATTATAACTATAATGACAAAAAATATAAATAGGAGACATTATGTCTGATATAACAAAAGAAGCACTAGAGGTAATGGGTTCAACAGTTCCATTTTTTACATATAGAGTAGAAGATACTCAATATTTTGAGTTCGATACATCAAAATGTGGACCACCAGACCCAATGGTAAATGCAATGGCAGGATTAAAACTAATTGATGGTAATAATAAAAAGCTAGTAATGATTAACCACAAATACCCTGGTGGGCTTATGGAAAAAATCAGTGAGAACTATAGTCATACAAGAGAAGAGTTACCTGATGGTAGAGTAAAGATAGTCTTTTCTTATATAGATGGAGAGAGTGAAAAGGCTGACCTTTCTCAAAATAGTTGTCACGGTTAATAACAGATGTTTGCAATAGGTAAAGACTTTGCACCACCTCTAAAACTAATCTCCCCCTATTTTAAAATAGGGGTTACTTTTTATCTTTTAGCGATGGTAGCTCTACTCTCATTTTCATCAACCTTTATCTATCAAGAGATGGCA
>JALUKJ010000441.1 GCA_027056615.1 Campylobacteraceae bacterium
TTTTTCAAATATTTTAGGAGTTTTAGTGCATATTTTTATACTAATATTTATGATAATCTTCATATATGGGTCATTTTCTACTATTTTTCATTCAACGGAGATGGTCGGTAAAATAGGTCAAAGTTTTGGGGAAGGGAATATTGAACTCTTTGGTTACTTAGCTTATCTAAATCTGCTTATGTTGCTTTTCCCTTTATATAAAATTTATAAAGATGAAAGTTTGTTGAAAGATATAGAGTTTCATACAGGTTGTATGCTTCTGTTTGTATCGGCTATTTTATTTCAGGCTTTGGTGGTTGATATCTACAAAAGTGGGTCTATTTCATTAAGTTTGTATGATTTTTTAAATCCTTATATAGGTAAGGCTGGAATGTGGCTTTTATGGCTTTTATCAATTTTGGTGGCTTTGGTGTTGATATTGAATGATATTCCCGATGTAAAACAGGGTATGAAAGTTGTTATGAAATATATTGACGTTTTTATAGAAAAAAGCAAACTGTTTTTGAATAAAATTGAAAATCCATTTTTTGATAAACAGAGTACAGAGAGTATGACAACTATTGTTGCACAGAGACGAGCAAGAAAAACACCTACTATAAATAAAACTAAAACAGTAGAGCAAAAAACACCTAAAAAAATTTTACACAAGAAAAAAACTCTTAAGAAGAAAAAAATTCTTCAAGACAAAGCAATGCTTGAAGAGCGTCCTATTGAAGAGATAGGTAATTTAACTATTGAGTCACTACAACAACACTCTATGTTGGAAGAAGAACCTAAAGTTGAAGAACTATTGACCATTGAACCTATTATAGAAAAAAATAGTTCAAAAAAGCCTAAGAGTAAAACTAAAACCAAAACAAAAATTATTGATGAGTTAGAAGAGAATCGTACATTAATGGAGCAACTTGAAAAAGGTGAATTTAAAGAGCCGGAAGATTTTATCTTACCATATTTAGAGTTTTTAGAGGAAGCACCAAAGTTTTCTATAAAAGTTGATGAAGAGGAGATTGACCGTAAGGTACATGAACTTCTCAATAAATTGGGGCAGTTTAAGATTACAGGTGAAGTAATGGATATCTACTCTGGTCCTTTGGTTACTACTTTTGAATTTAAACCAGCAGCCAATGTTAAAGTCTCTAAAATTTTAAATTTACAAGATGACCTTGCCATGGCATTAAGAGCTGAGACGATTCGTATTCAAGCTCCTATTCCAGGGAAAAATGTAGTAGGGATTGAGATTCCAAATGATAGTTTTGATACCATCTATCTACGTGATATTTTAGAGAGTGAACTCTTTCAAACCTCTAAGTCACCACTTACTATTGCAATGGGTAAAGATATTGTAGGAAATCCTTTTGTTACTGACCTTAAAAAGTTACCTCACTTACTTATTGCAGGAACAACAGGTTCAGGTAAATCAGTAGGAATTAATGCAATGATTTTATCATTACTATATAGAAATGACCCCGATTCGCTAAAACTTATGCTTATTGACCCTAAGATGTTGGAGTTTTCTATCTACAATGATATTCCACACCTTATTACTCCTGTTATTACCGATTCGGCAAAAGCTATTGCAGCGTTAGCTAATATGGTAGGTGAGATGGAGCGTCGTTATAAAATGATGGCAGAGAGTCGTACTAAAAATATAGATAACTATAATGAAAAGGCAAAAAAGAAGGGTATTGAGTCTATGCCATTTATTGTAGTTATTATTGATGAATTAGCAGACCTTATGATGAATGGTGGAAAAGATGTTGAATACTCCATTGCAAGATTGGCACAGATGGCAAGAGCTTCAGGTATTCACCTTATTGTTGCTACACAGAGACCAAGTGTAGATGTTGTAACAGGGCTTATTAAGGCTAATTTACCCTCAAGACTCTCCTATAGAGTAGGGCAACGAATTGATTCAAAAGTTATTTTAGATGCACTTGGAGCAGACTCTTTACTTGGAAGAGGGGATGCTCTCTTTACTCCTCCAGGAACTAATGGATTAGTTAGAATACACGCCCCATGGAATTCAGAAGATGAGATTGAGGAGATTGTAGAGTTTTTAAAAGAGCAAAGGACTCCTGACTATGATGAACGCTATTTGTTGCAAGATAGCTCTGATACAAAGGCTGGTGTTGGAGTACAAGGTGATTTAGATGAACTCTATGAGGAGGCAAAACAGATTATATTAAATGACCAAAAGACATCTATCTCATATCTTCAACGTAAGTTACAAATTGGATATAACCGTTCGGCTAATATTATTGAACAGCTTCAAGAGATGGGGGTTCTCTCAGCTCCTAACAATAAGGGGCAGAGAGAGATTTTGCTTTAGTGCTAAAATATTGTAGGTTCGATTTTAGCTTATGAATTAGTAGGATTACTTTCTTTCTTCTTTGTCAAAACATCTACAATCTTTGTAACAACCAAATCAGAAGTGACATTAAGTGACGTTCGAGCCATATCTAAGATTCTGTCAACTGCTACAATAATTGCCAAATACTCCACAGGCAATCCAACCTGATTTAAAATAACTACCATCATAACCAGTGAAGCAGAGGGAAGTGCAGCTACACCAACAGAGAGGGCTACTACGGTAAGTCCTAAAATAAGTTGGTCTCCAAAACTCATGCTTAATCCTGCTAAATTAGCAATATAGAGTACAGCAATGGTTAAATAAGCTGCTGTTCCATCCATAGAAACTGTTGCCCCAAGTGGTAAAACAAACCCTGCTGAGTCTTTAGAAACTCCACCTTTTTCTTGAACAACTCTTAAACTTACAGGTAAAGTTGCTGCTGATGAAGCTGTTGAAAATGCCATAATAGTTGACTCTTTAACAGCATTCATATATTTGTATGGGTTGATTTTTGCAAAGAAGCTAAGAACTAAAGGTAGAGTTACGATGCCATGTAAAATAATAACAGCTAAAACCACTAAAACATATTCCCATAGACTTAATATAACATCAATCCCTTGTTTAGCAATAATATAAGCAATAAGAGAAAAGACACCAATAGGAGTTAAGTTAATAACCCATTTAGCAATATGAAACATAGCTTCATTGATAGAAGTAAAAAGGTCAAAAAGTACCTCTTGATGTTTTTTCTCTAGTTTAAATGAAGCCATGGCTAAAAAGATAGCAAATACAATTACCTGCATCATCTGTCCTGTTGCTAGTGAGTTAAAGACATTAGAGGGAATAAACGACATAATCATATCATGAAAAGAGAATGGTTTTATGGTTGAAGCTTTTGCATACTCTAGTCCAGCAGAACTAACAGGCTCTCCAATAGGAAAGATATTCATAACTATAATAGCAAGAAGAACGGATAGAGCTGTAGTTAAAAGGTAGAGTCCAATAGTCTTTAACCCAATCTGTTTAAGTTTTTCAACTGAACCCAGTCCTGTTAACGCTGTATAGATTGAAGCAAATACCAATGGTACTACTAACATTTTTAGTAGTGCTACAAACATATCTCCAATAAGTTTTTGCTCTAGGGCAATTTGGGGTAGGGTAATTCCAAACAGTATTCCCAAAACAATTCCTAAAAGTACTTGTACATTAAGTGACTTTAAATAGTGCATATATAACCTTTTTTATATTTTTTTAATAGGCAATAGTAGCAGAATCTTTATTTATATCAAATATTTCAACTTAGATAAATCAAAAATAGATTAAAATTTAAAAACTTAAAGTAATTTAAAAAAAATAATTTAATAATAAAATTTAAAGAAGAATATATCATGAATATTAAAATAATAATTTTTATACTAATTTTGCTATTTTCAGCCCTAAATGCTAAAAGTTGTTATGCTGATTGGCACTATGGTTACTATGTGACCAAATCACATCTACAATATGTATTTAAAAAAGTGAAATATACAAGTGATGTTAGTCAAAAAGCATTGGCAAAAACATTTAATTACTATGAGCATAATAGATACAAAAAACATCTATCTCGTGACTTTATTGCTATTGCAGACTATACAAAAGTATCTACCCAAAAACGTCTCTATATTATTAATCTTCATAGTGGTAAAGTATTACAATATTTTGTTGCACATGGTAAAAATTCTGGTGCAAAAGGTGGACGTGTTTGGCGTTCTAGTAATGTTTATGGTACAAATATGACACCTTATGGTTTTTTTAGAGTGGGTATTAAAGAGGGGCTAACGGTACAAAATAGACATGAGTATCTTCCTATTGAAGGACTAGAGTGGAAAAATAGAAATGCAAAGCAGAGAGAAATTTTATTACATACAGCCCCTTATGTTGCTTGGTCAGGACGAAGCAATGGCTGTTTTGCTATTTTACCACAAGATAGATGGCAGGTATTTTCTCGTTTGAAGTCAGCACTTTTATACTCGTATACAGGGCGTTAGGCTACCCAAACTCTCCACTTTTCCTCTTTAAAAAGAGCTTTAGCTTTAGAGCAGAGTGGGGCTTGAATATAGATATATTTTTTTTTGATTTTACTTTCATTGTAAGTTTCTAATTTCTTATGAAACTCCATTAACTCTACTGCCTCTTTACGTAAAATTCGACTCTTTTTAGCTACATGAATAATACAAGCATAGTAACTATCTAAATCAACACCCAAATAAACATCTATCTTTTTACGAGAGCCAAGTTTTTTAACCTCAATGGTTTTGAGTGATTTAAAAATCAATTTTTTCTTTTGAAGTATCTCTACTATGGTCTTCATTTTTTTATTTATAACTTAGTTTAGAAAGGTCTATAATCTCTCCATCATAATAGATTTTATCTCCTGATACAAATGTAAAGTTTTCAACTTTAGAGGTATTATAGACTTTATATTTGCTCAAATTTCGATTAGCAACAATAAGATAACCTTGTCTCTCTAAACCATAAATTTTCTTTTTATCAACAGCAGATGTGGAGAAGTGTGCAAACTTAAATTTCTTTTCATTTATAACAGAGAGTGATTCATCAAGTTTAGCAATTTTCCCATCTTTTTGAAATACAAATACTTTGCCTCCATTGATAATTACATCAGAAATCTCTTTGTCATACTCTTTTTTCCCCTTAGAGGAGAGTGAAATCATCTTATGTGGTGTTGCCGCAATAAGTGCATTGTTCAGTGTTCCTAAAAAGATAATATTGTTAAGTGATTTTTCTGTACTTACAAATATCTCTTTGGAAATCTTTCTTGTTGCTAAATCTAAAACGACAAGTTTTCCATCAAGTGTAGGTATAACAACTAGCTTATCTACAAGTAGTGGATTGGCAATTCTTCTGTCAATAGCATAGGCTTTATGGGCTTCATTATTATATACAATTCTTTTTTCTTTAAAGTCATAAATTCCATAGTTATTATTTTGTAAAACATAGACTAAATATTGACCAATAAGCGTTCCAGCTACTAGTGCTTGAGGAAATTTGGCTGAGGCAACTGTACCTTTTTGCGTAACAATATGACAGTTCCCTTGTAAGTCTGCTGTAATAGCTGCATTTCTATTGTTGTTAATAAAATAAAAACCTTTATCAAGTTTTATCTTTATGGCTTGATTTTTGGTTAAGATTGTTCCACTTGCCAAGGTTGCACCATCGCGACTATAGTTAATGAGTTTATCACCCATGTTAGAAGCTGTAAGAGAACTTGTCTCTTTTGGTTCAAAGTACTGTTTTGAAGAACATCCAGCAAATAAAATAGTAGCAATGCTTGAAGCAAGTAGAATCTTTTTATACATTATTTCCCTTTGATGGTATAGTGTTTAATTGTTTTTGAGAAGCTATATACAGGTGAATCTTCTCCAATAAGTTCGAGTTCATCTTTTGCTTCAGAGATTTTTCCTGCTTTAATATAAAGTGAAGCATTATAAACTTTAGCAACATCATCATATAGTGTACTATCTGCTTGTTTACCCTCAATTACTGAAAGATGATAATTAGAAATATCTGCAATAATAGGGTTTTTACTTGAACTTAAATTTTTAAGTTGTTCTGTATCAGCATATTTTAATGCCTCTTGGTAAGTAAAAAGCTCAAAAAGAGCAGGGTTATTGCTCTTTAACTCCTCTAATGCTTTTGAGTTGTTTTCATCTTTTTGTAGGGTTAAAAGTGCAATGTTGGCACTTTCTCGTTTACCTTGCTCAATGCTTTCCATAATAGCTGTACCTCCAAAATAGGCAACAGTCAAACCAACAACTGCAAAAAGTTTAAATTTATGTTTTTTATATAACTTCTCAATTTTAAAAGCAGATGCCAACATCTGCTCGTCATTACTTAATTCTTTTTTAACTTCATCAATAGTTTCTGAAATCTTCAATTTATCGCTCCGATATTTTATAAATGGCATTATTATATCTAAATAGTTTTACAATTTAACAACAGTAATCCCAAGGTTTCC
>JALUKJ010000442.1 GCA_027056615.1 Campylobacteraceae bacterium
CAATTATAATTAATTTTCTATTTTTATGCTAAAATTCTCCAATGAAACACTACGAACTAAAAACCATCGCCAAACATTTTAAAAACTTTAATTTTATAAGCCGTGCTAGACGTATTGAGAACAATACCATAGAACTCTCATTTGACAGAACTAATAGCTATTTTTTTAATATGACAAGAGGAGAAAGTTTTATCTACAAAAATATCTCCCAACGTCCTCTACAAAGTTTCAATGCTCCTTTTGACAATCTTTTGCACTCTTTGGTCTCCTCTTCTACTATTTTAAATATAGAAGTACCCAATAATGACCGAATTTTACGTTTTACTATTGCCCCTAAAAGTGCTTATAAAGAGCAAAAAGTAGTACTACAGTTTGAGTTTACAGGGCGACATACCAACGCTATACTCCTTGATGAAAATGAAGTAATCATAGAAGCTTTACGTCATATTGATTCAGATAGTTCCTTTAGAGTAATTCGCCCAGGAGTTGAGCTTTTGGCTATTCCTCCTTTTGAGCGAAAAGAGTCTTCTCAAACCATAGATAATATTGAAGCTTACCTAAGTCAAAAATATATTGACCATGAAGCTAAAAAGGTTAAAGGGTTAAAAAAGCAGAAACTCTTAACAGTTAAAAAAAAGCAAGAGAAGCTACAAAAACTTCTTGACAAACTTCCAAGTGTAGAGAGCTTAAAGTTAGAAACAAAGAAATTTCAAAACTATGGTAATATTATTTTAGCCAATCTATACCAAATTAAACCATATAGTAAGGTGCTTAAAACTTATGATTTTAAAGGGAATAAGATAACCATTAAACTTCCAAAAGGCATTGTAACTAACCGAATAAGTGAGTACTTTTTCAATCAAGCTAAACGAGCTAAAGCCAAAAGTAAAAATGTTCATATCGAAGAGGAGAATCTACGTACTAAACGTGACTTTTATGCCAATATGTACCACGCCATAGAACAAGCAAAAACAAGCCAAGAATTAGAACTTCTAGTTCCTAAAAAAGCTAAATCTCAACGTAAAAGAGAGAAAATTAAAGAGTGTGAACTCTTTTGGATAGATGACTATAAAGTGCTTATTGGACGAAATTCTAAAGAGAATCAATCTCTACTTAAAGTTGCTAAATCAAATGATTTATGGATGCATATAAGAGATATTCCATCCTCTCACCTCATCATTAAAACTGACAAACAAAATCTACCTGATAAAGTCATTGAAAAAGCAGCCAAACTCTGTGTTGACTTTTCACTTAAACAGGCAGGAGATTATGAGGTAGACTACTGCAAACGACGTTTTGTAAAGATTCAAGAGGGTTCAAATGTAGAATATGACAAATATAAGACTGTTAGAGTTAGAAAAGAGGGAGTCGAAATACGAGAATAAGCCCTTTAATGTTATAATAAAAGATAATTCTCCAAGGGCTTAAAAATATGAAATTTATCACAGACAACGCAGAACGATGGGTAACAGGTGTTGCTCTATTGGCTGTTACTATTATTGTTGGTCTTATAGACAATGACCTTTTAATGTGGCTCTATTTGGGCTTTTTTTACTTTATAGGGTTTGATGAAGCTATTAAGCTTTTTGGTATTCAAAGAAAGTCACCATACCTCTATGCCACTATTATTTGGTTAGTTGCTTACTTCTACCCAAATCCTGATGACCTATTTTTTGTAATGGCAATCTTCTTTGGTGCAAAATTAGCCTATACCCAAGAGCATATTAAGAAAAAACTACTTATTCCATTTCTCTACCCTGTAAGTGGTTTTCTATTTATGCTAATGCTCTACCGTGACTACGGAATTAATTGGATGTTTTGGTTACTTGTCATTGTAGCGACCACTGATGTTGGTGCATTTTTTGTAGGAAAAAGTGTTGGTAAAACACAATTCTCTCCAACCTCTCCAAATAAAACTTTAGAAGGGGTCATTGGTGGAGTTGCCTTTGCTACAGTAGCAGGAACTATTACAGGCTTTTTTATGGATTTAGTACCATTTTTCATTGCCTTTATTGTCTCATTCCTTACAGCTGGTGCTTCCATTTTTGGTGACCTATTTGAAAGTTACATTAAACGTGAAGCAGGAGTTAAAGACTCTGGAAACATCTTTCCTGGACATGGTGGTGTTCTTGACCGACTCGATGGCTATCTCTTTGGAGCAATTATGATGATGATTAGTCTAAGAGCCTTTTTATAATGAGTAGCATTGTACTTTTAGGCTCTACAGGTTCAATTGGAGTCAATACCCTACTCATTGCTAAGCGTTATAATATAGAGGTTGAAGCCTTAGTAGCAGGTCGAAATATTGAGCTTCTCAACCAACAAATAGCCCAAGTTAACCCCAAATATATTGCCATTGCCAATGATGCCGATAAAGCAAAAGTCAACCATCAAAATGTCTTTTGTGGAGCCGATGGTATAATTGAACTCCTAGAACAGACAAAAAGCCCAACTGTAGTTAACGCCCTTGTAGGCTACACAGGTCTAGCCCCTACCCTTAAAGCCATTGAGCTTGGACGTAAAGTTGCCCTTGCAAATAAAGAGTCCTTGGTAGTTGCAGGTGAGTTTATAGATATGAGTAAAATTGTCCCTATCGACAGTGAACACTTTGGTTTATGGTACTTAATGGGTGAGAGACCATTCTCTAAACTCTATGTTACAGCTAGTGGTGGAGCGTTTAGAGATTGGGAGATAAAAAAAATGCAAACAGCCACTTTCTCACAAGCTCTAAAACACCCTAACTGGTCAATGGGTGCAAAAATTACCATTGACTCTGCTACCATGACTAACAAACTCTTTGAACTCTTAGAAGCTAAATGGCTATTTGACACAAGCAATATTGACGCTGTCATAGAAAAAAAATCTATTATCCACGCTCTAGCTGAGTTTAAAGATGGCTCAACCACAGCTCACTTTGCAGGGGTAGATATGAAACTTCCTATTGCTTTTGCTCTAAGAGAAAAGGTAGAGGAGGAGATTTTACCTCCTGTTAATCTACTAGAGATTGGCACATTAGAGTTTTTACCTATTGAGGCTTCACGTTATCCTATTTGGGAGATAAAACAGCACCTTTTAGATAACCCTCACTTAGGAGTAGTGGTAAATGCTGTTAATGAAGAGGCAATTAAAAAGTTTGAAAAAGATGAATGCAACTTCTTTGGTATGGGAAAAATGGTTTTAGATGCTTATAAGAAGTTTGAAGATGTTAAGGCTAGAGATATTAAAGAGATTATTGAGATAGATAAAGAGGTAAGAAAATATGTTAGCTAACCGTAGGGTGCGATTGCTATCGCACCATTTACACAATATTCAAAATAAGATTTATATTTTTCTTTCGACCTGTTATTGGTGCGATAGCAATCGCACCATACGGAAAACAATATGAAAACCCTAATCTTACACGGTTGGGGTGGCTCAGACCATCCACATTGGCAAAGTGAATTAGCCTCAGAAATCGCCAAAAACTACGGTACAGTCTCATTCCCCCTTTTAGACAACTGCCACTTCCCAAGCAAAAACCGATGGATAAAGCAGGTCAAAAAAATTTTAGAAGAGTTTAAACCTGACACCGTAGTTTGCCACTCTTTAGCCAATACTTTATGGTTTTGGCTTTGTGAAGAAGAGATAGCTACAGTAGAAAAACTCTTTATGGTCTCTCCTCCTAGCCTTAGCACAACAGAACCTACCATTAAGAGCTTTTTCCCTTGTGAAATTCCAAGTAACATTCATGCTAAAGAGGTTCATCTAATTGTCTCAGACAATGACCCTTGGATTGAGGTTGATGAGGCTGAAAATATAGCTAAATATCTTGGAGCTAATTATACGATAATAGAAAATGGTGGACATATTAATACAGACAGTGGGTTTGGGAAGTGGGCGTTGATTGAAGAGCTAGTTATAGAGAAAAAACAATGATACTAAGCATAGAGAGTAGCTGTGACGATAGTTCAATAGCAATAACAAAAATAGAAAACAGAGAACTAATCTTTCACAAAAAGATAAGCCAAGAGAAAAAACATGCTTGTTATGGTGGTGTAGTTCCTGAACTTGCTTCTCGTCTTCATGCCATTGATTTACCCAATATTTTAGAAGATACAAAACCCTATTTAGATGAGCTTAAAGCTGTAGCTGTGACCAATCAACCTGGGCTTTCGGTGACACTTTTAGAGGGGATAGCTATGGCTAAGACCATTGCTGTTTCTAAAAATATTCCTCTACTTCCTATTCATCATCTAAAAGGGCATATCTACTCTCTTTTTATTGAGAAAGAGCAGATTTTACCTCTTTTAGTTTTGCTAATTTCAGGTGGGCATACGCAGATTATTAGAGTTGAGAGTATAGAGAAAATGACTATTTTAGCCACTAGCATAGATGACTCTGTGGGTGAAAGCTTTGATAAAGTGGCTAAAATGATGGGGCTTGGCTACCCTGGAGGGCCACTTATTGAACAGTTGGCTCTTAAAGGAAATAAGAATGCATTTGATTTTCCTGTGCCTCTTCGTAACTCACCCCTTTTAGCCTTTTCTCTCTCTGGGCTTAAAAATGCTGTACGTTTAGCAATTGAGTCTCTTGGTGGAAGCGATGCTATGAGTGAACAGAACCGATGTGATATTTCAGCTTCATTTCAAAAGGCTGTACGGCTTCATTTGATTCAAAAGAGTAAAAAAATCTTTGAAAAAGAGAGCATAAAAGATTTTGCCATTGTTGGTGGAGCTAGTGCAAACCTCTATATTCGTGGAGCTTATGAAGATTTGTGTAAACAGTATGGTAAAAAACTACACACTGCTCCATTGGAATTTTGTTCAGACAATGCAGCGATGATTGGGCGTTATGCTGTTGAAGCTTATAAAGAAAAATTGTTTATTGACCCCTATGAAATAGATGTTGTAAGAACAAAAAAACAACAAGTAGGGATGCTTTTATAACCAAGAATATATGTAGGTTCGATTTCATCGAACGTCAAAACCAAACATGAAAAAAAATGATATTTATGAAAATTGAATTTTAATATCATGTTCGATAAAATCGAACCTACAGTATCCAAATTTCATTAACACTTTATAACCAAAATTACGATAAAATAAGCACAATTTTACGCAGTTAAAAAACTGCAATTTTAATAAGATTTATGGAGTTATCATGGCAGAATATGGTGCGAGTAATATTAAAGTCCTCAAAGGGCTAGAGGCAGTTAGAAAAAGACCTGGAATGTATATTGGTGATACCTCAACAAAAGGGCTTCACCACCTAGTTTATGAAGTTGTAGATAACTCTATTGATGAAGCTATGGCAGGTTTTTGTGACACTATCAAAGTTACTCTAACCAAAAATGGTTCAGCAATTATTGAAGATAACGGTCGAGGTATTCCTGTGGGAATGCACCCTACTGAAAAAATCTCGGCAGCGACAGTTGTTTTAACTGTACTTCATGCAGGTGGTAAATTTGATAAAGATACCTACAAAGTATCTGGTGGACTTCATGGGGTTGGGGTTTCAGTTGTAAATGCCCTCTCAAAAGATTTACATTTAACTGTTTTCAAAGATGGTCAAATTCATGAGCAAGATTTTAAAGAAGGTATTCCACAAGAGGCGTTAGCTGTTACAGGAACAACTCGTAAAAAAGGTACTAAAATCGAGTTTTGGGCAGATGATACCATTTTTACAGAGAGTACTACATTCCAAAAAGAGATTTTAATGAAGAGGTTCAAGGAACTAGCCTACTTGAACCCAAAAATTACCATTGATTTTAGAGATGAACGTGATGGGACAAAAGAGCTGTTTCATTTTGAGGGAGGTATTAAACAGTTTGTTGAAGATATGAACACAAAGACTCCTCTCTCTACAGCTCAATTTTTCCAAGGAAAAGCAGATGATATTGAGATAGACATTGCCTTAATGTATTGTGATGCCGACTCTGAAAAATCACTCTCATTTGTTAACAACATTAAAACAGCCGATGGAGGAACACACGAAGCAGGATTTAGAGCAGGACTTACCCGTTCTATGTCAAGCTACATCTCTAAAAATGCAAATGCAAAAGAGAAAGGAACAAAAATTACAGGAGAAGACTGTAAAGAAGGCTTGATTGCCATTGTCTCTGTACGTGTTCCTGAACCTCAATTTGAGGGGCAAACCAAAGGAAAACTGGGTTCAAGCTATGTTCGTCCATTGGTTCAAAGATTTTTCTCTGAAAGTTTTAATAAATATTTGGAAGAGAACCCAATAGAAGCCAAAGCAATTATGGGTCAAATTCTTCTTGCTGCTCGTGGTCGTGATGCTGCTAAACGTGCTAAAGATTTGGTTAAACGTAAAGATTCCATGAGTATTGGAACACTTCCTGGGAAATTGGCAGATTGTCAAACTAAAGATGCAACTTCAGCTGAAATTTATTTAGTTGAAGGAGATAGTGCTGGGGGCAGTGCAAAACAAGGAAGAGACCGTGTTTTCCAAGCCATTCTACCCCTAAAAGGTAAAATTCTTAATGTTGAAAAAGCACGTTTAGAGAAGATTTTAAAATCTGATGAGATTAAAAATATGATTACTGCTCTTGGTTGTGGAATTGGCGAAGAGTTTAATGAAGATAAGTTGCGTTATCATAAAGTAATTATTATGACTGATGCCGATGTTGATGGCTGTTTAAAAGGAGACACAGAAGTTAAACTTTTAGATGGAACGTATAAATCTATGGAGGAGTTAGAAAAACTTTATCCATCACAAGAGGATAAATTTTGGGTTTGGGCTAGTGATAAAAATGGAAATCCTGTTCCTGCACAAGCTCATAGTGTTAGAGTTACCAAAAAAGTTAAAAAACTATATAAAATAACTTTAGATAATGATTTTGTTGTGGAAGCTACTGATAATCATCCATTTAGATTAATCAATGGAGAATATGTTAGAGCAGATAATTTAAGTGTAGGAAATTCTCTTATGCCTATTTACTATAAAATAGAAAAAGATGGATTTTATCCAAATTATGAACTTATGAAAATTGGTAAAAAATGGATACCTACACATAAAATTGTCTCTAAATGGAAAAATCCAAAACTTGCAACTATAGATGAAAATATTACACACCATATTGACCATAACAGAACCAATAATACTCCTGAAAATCTTACTTTTATGACCCGAAGTGAACACTCTAAACTTCATGGAAAAGATACCCATTTGATAAATGAGTATAATGGTTCAGAAAAACAATCTAAAGATTTAAAAGAGAACTGGAAAAAAGGAGTTTATGATGAGAGAGAGAGCCATCTAATCAAATATAATAAATCAGAAGAACACTCAAAATCAATTTCAGATAAAAATAGAGAAAACTGGAAAGATGATGAATATAGAGAAAGAATGATAGAGCGAAAAAAAGCTCATATGTCTCAACCTGAAGTTGCTGAAAAATATAGTAAACTATGTGAATCTCAATGGCAAAATGATGATATAGCCTTTAGAATGCAAATGACACGAGTTGTTAATGTGGCTAAAAAAGCCATTAATCAATTTGGAGAGTTAAATGAAGAGAGTTATCAAGCTGTAAAACCAAAAAGTGGTGTGCCAAATTGGAGTACAGTATTTAATAAATATGATTTTAAAGATAAAAGAGAATTTACTGATTATGTAGAGACCTATAATCATAAAATTAAATCAATCGAAATTATTGAAGTAGAAGAAACTCCTGTTTATGATTTGACGGTGGATAAGTACCATAACTTTGCAATAAAAGCTGGAGAAGATAGCTCTATTTTTGTTCATAACTCACATATACAAACACTTCTTATGACGTTCTTCTTTAGATTCTTAAAGCCTATTATTGAAAAAGGGTATTTATACTTGGCTCAACCACCTCTTTACCGTTATAAAAAAGGGAAGAATGAGACCTATTTGAAAGATGATAAAGCACTTAATGACTTCTTGATTGAGAATGGAATTGGTGTTTTAGAATCTGAGACTATGGGTAAAACAGACCTTACGGAACTCTTTAAATTGGTAGCTTACTACAAGATGACTCTAAGTGAAATTGAAAAACGTTTTGCTCTTCCTGAAGTGGTTCGTTATATGATTGAAAATCCTGATATTATCTCAACAGATAACAAAACTTTAGCAAGAAACCTTGAAAAATATATTGCAGAACTTGGATATAACATTTTAACTCAAACGGTTAATGAAGAGGTTATTCACTATTTTGTTCAAACTAATGATGGACTTGAAGAGCTTATTATTGATGATAATCTCTTTACTTCTCCTCACTATAATGAAGCGATTTATATGAATCAAAAGATTCAAGAGAGAATTACAGAGGAGTATCAAGAAAAAGACTTGTTAGAACTTCTTTCAATGGTCGAAGCAAGTGCTAAAAAGGGTGCATATATTCAACGCTATAAAGGTCTAGGAGAGATGAACCCAGAACAGCTTTGGGAGACAACTATGAACCCTGAAGATAGACGTTTACTACAAGTGGTTATTGACGATGATGAGACGGCTTCAGATACATTTGTACTCTTTATGGGTGACGAAGTTGAACCAAGACGAGCTTATATAGAAACACATGCAAAAGATGTAAAACATTTGGATGTATAATTAACCCTCTCCCCCTCTCGTTCCCAACGTCCTCGTTGGGAATGCATATTGGAATTTGATTTAGAAAAAAAACTTTATTTAATAAAATATCTCTCCTATGCATTCCCACGCAGAGCATAGGAACGAGCTAAAACTGTAGGTTCGATTTCATCGAACGGATTGTTTTATGGGCTTCAATCTTTTGTTCGATAAAATCGAACCTACAGGATTTGGGCTTAATTCAATGGCATTGACCGAGACGGTGGTGGGAACGAGTAAAATCAAAATAACAGGAATAATAACATGAAATACGGCGAAAAAGAGATATCAGAGTTTGATATTAATTCAAAAGAGAACTACTGGGACAACAACCATCAAAAAAACTACACCATAGATATAGAACTACCAGAGTTTATGTGCAAATGCCCAAGAAGTGGCTATCCAGACTTCGCAACTATTAAACTTAGCTACTGTCCTGATAAAAAGGTTATAGAGTTAAAAGCATTAAAACTCTACATAAACTCATTTATGAACAGACATATCTCACATGAGAACTCTGCTAATGAAATTTTTGATGCTTTAAATGAAAATATGAAACCAAAGTGGATAAAATTAGTAGCAGACTTTAACCCAAGAGGAAATGTACATACAATTATTACAATTGACAGTAGGGTGTAGTCCCTGACTACACCGTCAAAACCAAATCTATATTATAAACACGGTGTTTTCGGAGGAAAACACCCTACGATTTCATCCTATCATAAAACCAATTAGTAGCCTCAACAAACCCATCAACACTTCCACAATCGAAACGTTTACCCTTAAATTTATAGGCAATTACTCGTCCCTGCTTTGCTTGTTCAAGAAGAGCATCGGTAATCTGAATCTCACCACCCTTACCTGCTTTGGTATTGCGTAAAATATCAAAAATATCAGGTGTTAAAATATAGCGACCAATAATGGCTAAATTGGTTGGGGCATCTTTAGGTTCAGGTTTTTCGACCATATCACTAACACGATAGGTATCTTCTGTACCATCAACTAACTTTCCTGCAATAACACCATATTTTTGTGTCTCATCCATTGGAACTTCTTCTATAGCTACTACAGAACATTGGTACTTCTCGTAGACCTTTTTCATCTGTTCAAGTACCCCTGCTTCATCATTTTGACATAGGTCATCTGCCAAAACAACAGCAAAAGGTTCATTTCCAATAAGAGTCTCTCCTGTTAAAATGGCATGTCCTAAACCTTTCATCTCTATTTGACGTGTGTATGAAAAAGTACACTTTTCAATAAGAGAACGAATCTCATCTAAAAGCTCTTCTTTACTTCCACCTTTAATCTGATGTTCCAATTCATAAGATATATCAAAATGGTCTTCAATGGCACGTTTACCACGTCCACTTACAATTGCCATAGTTGTAATACCAGCTTCAACAGCCTCTTCAACTCCATATTGAATAAGTGGCTTAGTTAAAATAGGTAACATCTCTTTTGGGGTAGCTTTAGTAGCAGGAAGAAACCGTGTTCCATACCCTGCCGCTGGAAATAGACATTTATTTATCATCTTTAGACCTTTGTAATAGTTTATTTTTTAAAATTATTTTTCCAGACTCTACACCTGGTTGATTATAAGTGTTAACATTAATAAGCTTTCCTACCAAAGAGGTAAGTAACTCATAGTAGTAGATAAGTTGACCTATACTCTTCTCATCTACACGCTCTATAATAATCTCATCTAAAGGAATATCTTTTTGATTTTTAAGAGCTTCTATAACAGAGTCACTCTGCATTGTAATTAAATCATGAAATGTAACTCCATTTAGAATATCAAGTGTTTCCAAATGAGGAAGCGTAATATTAGGAATGGTTAACTCATTTTGAAAATCTTCAATTTTTATAAAAGTAACTGATTTGTCTCGTGTTCCTTCCACAATAAGTTGTAAAAAAGAGTGTTGGTCTTTTGGCCCAATAAGCCCAATAGGTGTTACTCCCACATGAAAAGCTGAATTACACTGTTTTTTACCTAAACTCTCACCCCAAAGTTGAACATACCATTCAGTAAAATAACGTAGTGTTTCAGAGTATGCAAAAAGACAATTAATATTGTAGGTTGTATGATATTTTGCATAAAATATTGCTTTATTTAGAAGAGACTCTTTTATATACCCATCATTAAAGAAGCTCTCTTTAATACTACCTGCTCCAGTTAAAAGCTCTAATATATTAACACCACAAAGTGCTAAAGGAAGAAGACCAACAACAGAAAGAACTGAGAATCTCCCACCAACATTTTTGGGTAAATAGAATACTTTAGAACCTATATCTATTGCAAATTTATCTAAATCTGAGTTTTTATCAGTTATAAATGTATATTTAGAAGAGCTACTCTCTTTAGCATAAAGATATTTAAAAATAGAGATAGTCTCAACTGTAGTACCAGACTTTGAAATTACTAAAAAGTGTGACTTCTCTAAATCTATTTTAGAGAGTATCTCCATAATATTAAGAGGGTCAGTACTCTCAAAAAAACAGAGTTTTCTTAGAGGTTTTTTAACAGATTTTAAAAATGAATAGACTGCTTTTGCTCCAAGTGAACTACCACCAATACCTAAAACAACTATATTTTCTATGCTCTTATCAAAGCTATTAACAAACTCTAAAACCTCATCAATATTTTGTTCAGGCAGATTATAATACCCTATACTCAAACGCTCTTCATCAATCTCTTTAAAAAGTTTTTGTTTTTCATCTATTTCAAAAGTAGAACTATTAAAATGAAGTCTATTTCTCACTAAACTACCCTACCATTTTTTTAGCTTCTAAAATAAGCCTGTTAACTTCATTTTCATACAACTTAGCTAACTCTTTGTCAGTTGATTCAAAACGAGTAACAAGTACAGGTGTTGTATTACTTGCACGAACCAATCCCCAACCCTTTTCAAAGTTTATTCGTACCCCATCAACATCAATAATATCTAAAATTTTAGGAAAATCACTAGGAGGATTTTCAAGTAATTTTTTAACACTATCAATTAGAGCAAACTTCTCCTCATCGGTTGTCTCTACTTTTATCTCTTCGGTAGAATAAACTTTAGGAAGAGATTCTAACTCCTTATCTAAATCAATACCATCTTGTAAAAGCTCTAACATACGCAATGTTGCATAGATTGCATCATCATACCCAAAGTAGCGATGTTTAAAGAAAATATGTCCACTCACTTCACAAGCTAAATCGGCATTGGTCTCTCTCATTTTTACTTTTAAATTTGAGTGACCTGTCTTATACATAATAGCTTTAGCTCCACGTCTCTCTAACTCATCATACATAACTTGTGAACACTTCACTTCACCAATAACTGTTGGATTATCTATCTTCATAGCATATAGAAGTGCCATCTGGTCACCTTTAATGTTATGTTTATGAGTTAAAACAGCAATTCTGTCTGCATCTCCATCATAAGCAAAACCAATATCTCCCTCTTTTTCTAAAAGGGCTTTAATATCTACTAAATTTGCTTCTACCGATGGGTCTGGGTGATGGTTAGGAAAATTACCATCAGGCTCTAAATATATCCCTTTATAGTTTAACTCTAAAGCATCAAAAATATCTGTTATGACTGTACCAACAACCCCATTACCACCATCTATAACTATCTTTTTATCAAAACCTTTTAGATGAGAAAAGTTCTCTACCATATAGTCAATATACTGTTTTTTAGACTCTATTGCTATTTTTTCTATATTATCAGGGATTTTTATATTACTATTAGTAATAATCTCATCACCTAAAGCATATATATCTTTACCAAAAAATGGAGCTTTATCTAAGGTTATCTTAAATCCATTATACTCACTTGGGTTATGAGAGCCTGTTATCATAATAGACGCTAGCACTTGTTCTTCTACATTTTGTGATTGAACATAGTTTGAGAAGTAGTTTACAGGAGTTGCAACCATTCCCATGTCAAGTACTTTACACCCTGCATGATTCAAACCTGAAGATAAATAGTCTCTAAGTATAGGTGAGTGTGTTCTTGCATCATAACCAATAGAGACTACACCACCTAAAGCTTTAATCTTTTTTCCTAAAAAGTAACCAATGAGTTTTACACTCTGTTCATTTAGCTCTTTTTCAAAAATTCCTCTTATATCATATTCTCTGAAAATTGTTTTTTTTATCATTGTTTTATTACCTTAAAATTTTTGCTCGTTCCCATCCGTCCTCGGCAATGCCATTGAATTAAGCCCAAATCCTGTAGGTTCGATTTCATCGAACAAAAAATTGAAGCCCATAAAACAATCCGTTCGATGAAATCGAACCTACAGTTTTTGAATATTTATTCCTTAATTTAATGGCATTGTGCAGAAGCGATGGGAGCGAGAAAATGTTCGATAAAATCGAACCTACGAATTTATAAACTCTATTGCTTTATTAACTCTTTTAATTGTCTCATCTGTACCTAATATAGCCATAATCTCATCAAGTCCTGAACCTGTCATAGAACCTAAAAGACTAACACGCAAAGGCATACCAATCTTTCCAAATCCAATCTCTCTTTTAGCAACTATCGCTTCAATAACAGCATGATACTCCTCTTTAGTAGAGGCATTTGACTCTTTTAACATCTCTAAAAACTCACCTAAAATCTCAATAGCATCACCCTTAAAAGCCTTTTTAGCATTTTTTGGATTATACTCAGTTGGTGCATTTAAAATCAAATTAATCTGTTCAGACAACTCTACTAGTGTTTTTCCACGTTCTTTAGTAGCATTTAAGATTAAATCTCTTTTATCACTATCTCTAATATCTACTCCAAAATCTACTAGAAGTTCTGCTAACTCATTATGAGGTTTGTTTTTAATATAGTGAGCATTGAGCCATAGCAACTTATCAAGGTTATAGTTTGAAGAACTTTTATTTATATTTTTAGGGTCAAAGAGTGCTATCATCTCTTCAACTGAAAATATCTCTTGGTCTCCATGACTCCAACCTAGTCGCACTAAAAAGTTTAAGAGTGCCTCAGGTAAGTACCCTAAAGTTTTATACTCCATTACATCTGTTGCACCATCACGTTTAGAGAGTTTTTTACCTTGTTCATTGTTTATCATAGCTACATGGTAAAAGTTTGGAATTTTAAAGCCTAAAGCGTTATAGACTACTATCTGTTTTGGGGTATTATAAAGATGGTCATCACCACGAATTACATCAGTTAAGCCCATTAGTGCATCATCAATAGCAACTACAAAGTTATAAGTAGGAACACCTCCTGCTCTAGCAATTACAAAGTCATCTACTTCAGAGGCATCGACAGAGAACTCTCCTTTTACCCCATCCGTAAAAGAGATACGCCCCTCTTGTGGAGCTTTTATTCTAATTACAGGCTCTACTCCCTTAGGAGGTGTTCCTGTAAAGTCACGGTAACGCCCATCATATCGTGTTCGCTCACCTTTTGCCATCTGCTCTTCACGTAACTTAGATAACTCATCTTTACTCATATAACACTTATATGCCTTACCCTCTTTTAAGAGTTGCTCAATATACTTTTTATATAAATCAAATCGTTTTGATTGAAAAATAGCCTCACCATCATAAGACATTCCTACCCAATCAAAGGCTTTTAAAATAGCTGTTACTGCATCTTCTGAATTACGTGCTAAATCGGTATCTTCAATCCGAAGAAGAAATTCTCCACTATTTTTCTTAGCCCAAAGCCATGAAAAGAGAGCTGTTCGTAGCCCTCCAATATGTAGGTAACCAGTTGGTGATGGTGCAAAACGTGTTCGTGTCATAATAAATTCACTCTTATTCCTAAAATTATTTAGAAATTATAACAAGATTAACTTTTGCTAAGGTAGCCATCTGGATTTTGGCTCTGCCATCTCCAGCCATCTTCACACATCTCTTCTATACCTCTTTTAGCTTCCCAATCAAGCACCTCTTTAGCATAAGAGGGGTCTGCAAAACAAGTAGCAATATCTCCTGCTCTTCTTGGAGCTATTTTATAAGGTACTTTTTTGCCTGACGCTTTTTCAAAGGCTTTAACCATCTCTAATACAGAGTATCCTTTACCAGTTCCAAGATTAATCGTCATAACCTCTGAAAAATTATCTAATCTATCTAATGCATTCACATGTCCTTGAGCTAAATCTACTACATGAATATAGTCTCGTACACCTGTTCCATCAGGAGTATCATAATCATCTCCAAAAACAGATAGATACTCTCGTTTTCCTACTGCTGTTTGAGCAATAAAAGGCATAAGATTATTAGGGATACCATTTGGGTCTTCTCCAATAGTTCCTGATTTATGCGCTCCTACAGGGTTAAAATATCGAAGTAAGACTACTTTCCATTCACTATCTGATACATAAAGGTCTCTTAAAATTTCTTCTATAAAAAGTTTACTTCTTCCATAAGGATTTGTAGCAGAAGTAGGAAAATCTTCTAAAATAGGAGTCGTATGTGGGTCACCATAAACCGTCGCAGAAGAAGAGAATATAATAGACTTACAGTTATGTTTTGCCATTACTTCACAAAGTATTACGGTACCACTAATATTGTTATCATAGTAACGAATAGGTTGCTCTACCGATTCACCAACAGCTTTAAGTCCTGCAAAGTGAATAACAACGTCTATTTTATGAGAGCTAAAAACTTTTTCTAAATCTTCTCGACTTCGAATGTCCCCCTCTATCACAGTTAATTCTTGATTTACAATCTTTTCAACTCTTTTAATACTCTCTTTTGAGGAATTACAAAAGTTATCAAAAATAACCACTTCATATCCTGCTTCTATAAGCAAAACTACCGTATGTGAACCAATATATCCTGCTCCACCTGTCACTAAAATTTTCATATTATCTCCTAATTATATATTGTTTGTTACTCTCGTTTTGCTCGTTCCCAATGTCCTCGTCAATGCCAATGAATTAAGGAATAAATATTCAAAAACTGTAGGTTCGATTTCATCGAACGGATTGTTTTATGGGCTTCAATTTTTTGTTCGATAAAATCGAACCTACAGGATTTGGGCTTAATTCAATGGCATTGACCGAGACGGTGGGAACGAGTCTGATATTTCAACTATCACTATTAAATATATCTCTTGTATATACTTTATCTTTTACATCTAATATATCTTCTGAAAGTCTATTTGCCACAATAACATCTGATATTTTTTTAAACTCATCTAAATTTTTAATAACTCTTGAATTAAAAAAACTATCCTCTTGCATTACAGGTTCATAGACAACTACCTCTATACCTTTAGCCTTAATACGCTTCATAATACCTTGAATTGCAGAAGCCCTAAAGTTATCTGAACCACTCTTCATAACCAATCTATATACTCCTACTATCTTTGGATTTTTAGCTACAATAGAATCAGCTATAAAATCTTTTCTTGTACTATTTGCCTCTACAATATCACCAATAATTGCATTTGGTACATTTTTATAATTAGCTCTAAGCTGTTTAGTATCTTTAGGTAGACAGTAGCCACCATAACCAAAAGAGGGGTTATTGTAGTGCATTCCAATTCTAGTGTCAAGACCAACTCCCTCTATAATTTGCCTACTATCCAATCCATGAGTCTGTGCATAAGAGTCCAACTCATTAAAAAATGCTACACGCATTGCCAGATAAGTATTTGAAAAGAGTTTAATCGCTTCAGCTTCTGTTGAGTCTGTAAAGAGAATATCTATATCTTTTTTAATTGCACCTTCTGCTAAAAGATTAGCAAAAACTTTAGCTCTCTTAGAGCGTTCTCCTACAATAATTCGTGACGGGTAGAGGTTATCATGCAAAGCTTTTCCCTCTCGCAAAAACTCTGGAGAGAATATAATTTTGAATGTTGAATTTTGAATGTTGAATTGTTTATTTAGTTTTTTTGTGTAGCCTACTGGTACAGTTGATTTTATAATCACTGTTGTATTTGAATTTATCTCTACAATATCATTTATAACTGACTCTATACTTTTAGTATTGAAGTAGTTTGTTTTTGGGTCATAATCTGTTGGTGTTGCAACAATTATAAAATCAGCGTCTCTATACGCCTCCTCTTTATCTAAAGTAGCTCTAAAATTTAATGGCTTATTTTTTAAATAATCTTCTATTGGCGAAATTTTATTATTTAGCATCTCTACTTTTTTATGGACTACATCTAATGCTACTACCTCATTATGTTGAGCTAGTAGTACTCCATTTGAGAGTCCTACATATCCTATACCTGCTATTGCTATTTTCATAAATTATCTCTTATATAAATTTTTTATTAAATATTATATCTAATAAAGCTAAAGAGCTAAATCATAAATCTGAACTACTCCACAGAGTTGATTTTTATCTATAACTAAAAGAGAGTTAACTTTATACTCATTCATCAAATTTTGGGCATTAATTAATTTCTTCTCTTTCTGAATAGTTTTAGGATTTTTAGTCATTAAATCTTCTGCTTTTAGTCTAAAGAATGTATCTTCAAACTCCTCCATTGCACGACGTATGTCTCCATCTGTTATAATTCCAATAGTAGAGTTAGCCTCTTGAACAATGGCTAAGCCTAATCGTGCTTTAGATACAACATTAATAATCTCTTTTATAGAACTCTCTTTACTTACAATAGGCAAATTCTCTTTTTTCATAACATCTTCTACCCTTGTTAAGAGTCGTCGCCCTAAACTCCCCCCTGGGTGAAACTGTGCAAAGTCACTCTCTTTAAAGTCTCTTAGTTTCATAAGAGTAATCGCCAAAGCATCGCCCATAACAAGTGTGGCAGTCGTTGAAGAGGTAGGAGCAAGTTGCAACGGACACGCCTCTTTTTCTACATGTATATTTAGATGATAGGTTGAGTTTTTAGCCAAAGTAGAGAGAGGATTACCACTCATAGCAATCGTTACATTTCCTTGCTCTTTTAAAAAAGGAATAATCTTCAAAACCTCATCAGTCTCTCCTGAGTTAGAGATAAGCAACACAATATCCTCTTTTTCAATCATACCCAAATCTCCATGATACGCCTCAGCTGGGTGCAAAAAGAAGCTAGGAGTTCCTGTACTTGCCATGGTTGCTGCAATTTTTTTACCAATAATCCCTGACTTTCCCATACCTGAAATAATTAATTTACCACTACAAGACAAAATACTCTTTATAGATTTTTCAAAATCAATAGTTAAATTCTTAGATAAATTTAAAATAGAGTTAGATTCTACCTCAAAGACCTCTTTAGCCATCTGCTCAATACTCATACTTATACCTTATGATTAAATTCAGGAACAATCTCTTTTAGAACCTCTAATCTATTCCTATTTTTGAAATCTTCTAATTGAGCTAAAAGTTTTTCATAATCTACAGGTGGATTTTGAGAAACTAAAATAGAGTCATACTCCGTCTTCAAATCTGCATCATCTATCAACAACTCCTCATAGAGCTTCTCCCCTGCTCTAAGTCCTGTAAACTTTATCTTAATATCATCTCTACCTGAAAGCTCTATCATCTTTTTAGCCAAATCAACTATCTTAATAGGCT
>JALUKJ010000443.1 GCA_027056615.1 Campylobacteraceae bacterium
TAATTATATTTATAGTAATATAATTATCTTTATAGACAAGGATTAACTATGAATTTATATAAAATATTAATAATATCACTTTTTTTTAACTCTTCTGCTTATTCAGATATACGCTCTGAGTTTCCTTCCTACTCTTATGTTTTAACAGAGTTTGATTTAAATGAAAATTTTATTGACAATCCTGAATTTAAACATTTTGTTCAAACAAATAAGAGAGCTTATCGAAAACGTTTTATTAAAGCTGTTCGTCGAGGTGGTTTAATTATTCCGACTATTAAAGAGATGATGTATCAAAGAGACATATCACCTGTTTTTCTATATATCTCTATGGTTGAATCAGAGTTTAATCCTAAAGCTACATCTCGTACAGGAGCAGGAGGATTATGGCAATTTACAGTAAATACAGGTCAGAAAGAGTTTAATCTACAAATTAACAATAGTGTAGATGAACGATATGACCCAATTCGTGCAACAGATTCTGCGATTAAATACCTTTATAAAATGAATAGTAATCTACACTCTTGGTATTTGACTACCATGGCATATAACTGTGGAAATGGTTGCGTTAATAGAGCTGTGCAACGAGCAAGAACTAGAGACTTAGGTACATTAATTTCATCTAATAATAATTACATTAAAGCAGAGACAAAAAAATATATTCAAAAAGTACTCTTAATGGCAATGATTGGTGAAAATTATTTGTTTAAAAACAATGATCGATTAGGTGAGATGATGTATAAAATAAATAGAGATAGTATCACTCCTGTAAAAGTTCGTTCTGGAGAAAAATTGGCTAATCTAGCAGTTGCTTTACAGATGAACAGTTACTATTTAGAAAAAATAAATGCCCATTTGAAAAATGGATGTGTACCATCTGGAGCTGGATATAGAGTAAATATTCCTACTTCTAAAGTTCAACTCTTCTATGCACGTTATGTTCAAAATATTAGACCTAGCAATCGTATTTACAGTAAAAATAGTTATATAAATTATAAATAGAGGTAAAAAAGAATGAATACAATATTAAATAATAAATTACTACTTTTAATTACTCTTGGTACACTTATTATGAATGGCTGTGTAGCTCAAGAAAATTTTCAAAAGAACTCTTTTGTTCAGCCTAAAAATGTTATTAAAAAATCTAAAATTTGGAAAAATACTACACCAAGTAAAGATGATTGTCCTGAGTGCTATGCTTCAGATATAGATTCAAAAAAGAGTGTAGAACTTAGAAGTTTTGAACCAAAAGAGGAGCATTATGTAGATAATGTGATTGATACTAAAAATTATGGAGCTTATGATTATAGCGTTACACCAACTGATACTTATATAAAAACAGAGAATATTAAAGTTACACCAAAACCAAGTTATATTAACTCTTCAAGGAACTCATTTAACACCAAATTAACCTCTGATACAACTATCCAAGTAGGAGCGTTTAGACACTACTCTGGTGCAAAAAAGATTGCTAAAAAATATAGTTTGTTATCAAGTCAATATCATGTTAAGATTGAGAATGGAGTAAAAGGAGGTGTTTCTATTCACCGTGTACGTATTTCAGGTTTTCACTCTAAGGGACAAGCTAAAGCATTTATGCAAAGATATGCTAGTAATGATGCTTTTTTTGTGAGACGATAATAGAGTGATAGATTGGAGAGTATTGCTACTCTCCAGAGTTTTAATACTAATAATTATTAGTATTGATTTTATAGATAGTATCCTTTTTAATAGAAAATAATAGAAATCATAAAAGTATCGAAAATGATTATCAATCTATTATACAATAATAATCTACCTACTTCAATTTCATCTCA
>JALUKJ010000444.1 GCA_027056615.1 Campylobacteraceae bacterium
GCTTTAATTAGCCCATAAAGTACCTACAAACGTTGAAAAGTATCGAAGGTTATATAATTTTGCTAACATATAGTTTTCTATAGATATTTATGAACGGATAGAGAGAAATGAAAAAGATAATCTATGGCGAAAGCAACTTTTTCCTCGTTCCCACGCAGGAGCGATGGGAACGAGAGAAAAGATAAAAATTGGCGAAGTGAAAAAAATTGAGGTTAAAAGCTATAAGCTCTCAACCTAATAAAACTAAATAAAACTCATCTCTTCACGAAGCATAAAGATTTTCTCTAACACCTTCTCAACCTGCATTTTATCTTCATAACTATATAAAATTGCTTCTGCCTCATAAAGTGTAATGCTATGTTGTCCATAGTGTTCAACTCCCTCAATAATTGCTGAAGCTAAAATAAAATCATAAGAAGAATCATTATAGTGATTTAACTCTCGGTATAGTTCAATCTGTCTCAAATGAAAATACTTTGCTAAATCCATTCTATTTTGTTGTCGATAGAATGAAGCTAAATTCTTAAATACAAGTGCCACTTCAGAACCATATTTACTGGGATTCTCATCTGCCAATTCTATAAAATGGTTAAGAGCCTCTTTATAGGCTGATAGGGCAGCAGGATAATCAAGTTGCTCCGTATATATTTGAGCTAAATTGTGTAATGTATGTGCTATCATATCTTTATAGCTATGTGAATCTTTTGAATCAAGATATAAAAGAAGCTCTAACGCAAATAGATAAACCTCTGCTGATTTATTTCTTCTCTTATTTTTAAAATATAGTGTTCCTAAATTAAAAAGTACCATTGCAAGTTCAGGCTTATAGAGGTCATTTTCATCACAAACCAAATCTTTATAGATGTTCAATATATTCATATAGGCATCTTTTGTCTCTTGAACTTTACCCATTGCACTACAGATAATAGATAACTGATGGTAGATATTGAGAACTTTATTCTCAACATTGTGTGCTTTTGAGACAGGTAAATCAAGAAATATATTTAAAGCTTTTGTATAATATTGCTCTGCATCCTTATAACGAAAATCTCTTCGACATAAGTTTCCCAATGCAAAATAGCTGTTGGATATCTTCTCTAAATCTACTTCTATTTTTTTATCAATAGAGATAGCTTGTTTATAATATTTAATAGCCAAATCATAAACATTCACCTCTTCATACATAATAGCTATGCTCTTATAAATTTTAGCAACAAGTGGGAGAAACTTATCTTCATCACCCTCTACCAACTTCTCACTTAATCTTAAGGCATTAAAGTACATCCTTTTAGCTTGTTCATACTCACCCTCCTCCATAAATTTTTCTGCCGATTGATTTAGTGTCTTTATCATTATCTCTTCAAGTATTGTCTCCATATTGTACATAATCTAACTCCTTTAAAATTTCCTCTTAATTTATAATACAAATTAAATGTGTAGGAAAAAATAAAAATTGAGCTTTTTTTTTATAATTTTCAAAAGAGATACAATATGTTATATTAAAAATAATTATTTAAAATATTATTAAGTCTTAAAAGCATTTAATTTAATATTTTTAAATAAGAATAAACTTGAATTTGATAAAATATAAAAAGATATAATTGGTATTAGTTTAAATAAAGGTTAAATATGGTAATTAAATTTTTATTTTTATAAAATCATCTAAACCGTCTGCGAACTATCACTATGACGTTTCTTCAACATCCCCTCCATACTAAGGTACGAGTTTAATGCACCAATATAAGCTCTAGCACTAGAGAGCATAGTATCAATATGTAAACCATGACCAATAATCGCAGGTTCTCTATCGTTAAATTCAACTTTAACAGTTACTGACGCTAACGCATCTTTTCCTTGTGAAACTGATTTGACTTTGTAATCTTTAAGTCTTCCATTAAATCCAGAGATTCTATCTATGGTCTTAAAGATGGCATCTATTGTCCCTTCTCCAATACTAGCTTCTACCAACACTTGGTCATCTTTTCGTATCTTGACTACTGAACTAGGTGTTCCCTCTGAAAAGTCCATTAGTTGTAAAGAGATAAGTTCATAAATCTGTGTTGCTTTAGTCATCTCATTTGTAACTAAGGCTCTTAAGTCATCGTCATAAATCTCTTTTTTCTTATCTGCCAAAATTTTAAAACGCTCAAATGAACTATTTAGTGCCTCATCTTCAAGAGTAAATCCTAACTTAGCTAACTTATCTCTAAATGCTGCACGTCCAGAGTGTTTACCTAAAACAAGTGTGTCATTTTTAACTAAACCAATAGTCTGGGGACTCATAATCTCATAGGTTTCACGATTTTTCAACATTCCATCTTGGTGGATTCCACTCTCATGTGCAAAAGCATTTTTACCTACTATTGCTTTGTTTGGTTGAGGCTCAATTCCTGTAATATTAGCTATTAATCTACTTGCAGGGTAAATCTCTTTGGTATTAATATTAGTTTTAAAATTATTAAAGACATCACCACGTACCTTAAGAGCCATAACAATCTCCTCTAACGAGGCATTTCCTGCACGTTCTCCAAGACCATTAATTGTACACTCAACCTGTCTAGCTCCATTCATCACTGCCTCTAGTGAGTTAGCAACTCCTAAACCCAAGTCATTGTGGTTATGTACTGATATAATAGCTCTACCTTTAGTATACTCACTCATTATACGTACCATCTCACCAATTTCAGAGGGCAATCTAAAACCTACTGTATCAGGAAGATTAATAGTTGTTGCTCCTGCTTCAATGACTGCATCACTTATCTCTTTTAAAAATTCTATATCACTTCGTCCTGCATCTTCACAGCTAAACTCAATATCTTCTACAAACTCACGAGCATAACTTACAGCTCTTACGGCTCTCTTTATTACCTCATCAGGAGTCATTTTAAGTTTATGCTCCATGTGAATTGAAGATGTAGCTATAAAAGTATGAATTCGCTTCATCTTTGCTATAGCTATTGCTTCACCTGCTGATTTAATATCGTTATCAATGGCACGTGCCAAAGAACAGACTGTAGAGTTGGTTACACGCTCTGCAATTTTAGAGATAGCTTCAAAATCTCCTGGACTAGCAGCTGCAAACCCAGCTTCAATAATATCAACTCCCAATTTCTCTAGTTGAATAGCAATCTGTATCTTCTCTTCTGTATTCATCGAAGCCCCAGGGCTTTGCTCTCCATCTCTTAAAGTGGTATCAAATATTTTAATAGTCTCTATGCTCATTAGCTTTACCTTATAAATAAAACGTACTATAGACTTTTATGTACGCAAAAAATTATCTAATTTTATCCTATATAGGATTAATTAGAAACGCATGAAATGTGATTGTGTGATTATTTTGAAAGAAGCAGGAGGAGAGAAATTTCTTTAGTAGTATTTTTTACTATTCTATGAATATTTTTCATCATCTCTCTCCTGTATTTAATTTTTATAAGTATAACCAATAATTACTTAAGAGATTAAAAAATAGTATCCATCTATTCTCTTTCTTTTTTATAAATAATATCAGTAGTGTTATGACTATCTATAGCTATTTGTTGAGAAGCTTTAACTTTAGCTACCTCCTCTTTTGCTTGTATTGAGGTAAAAACAACTGCCCCAAAAACAAAAGCAAACAAAAAAATATTTTTCATTATTGTTTCCCTAATTTTTCAGCGAATTATAACCAATTATCTCTTTGCTATCATAAGAAAAACAGTAAATTCACGATGTGGTTTTTCAATGGTACTTGCCAACTCAAAATGCATATCTTTAAAACCAACCTCTTTCGCTATCTTTTCTAAACTCTCTTTATCGAATCCAAAATGAAATACCCCTGTATTATCTGAATGAAAACTGCCATCTTCACTATCTAAATCTGCAATGGCAATAAATCCACCCTCTTCTAACATATTGTAAAAGATTCTAAAAAGTGCCTTTAAATCTTCTACATGATGAATAGTCATTGATGATATAATCCCATTAAATTTCTCATCAAGTGTTGTTTTAGTTAAATCTATCTCTCTAATCTCTGTTTGACACTCAAATTCAGAAGCTTTCTCTTTAAACTTCTCTAACATAGATGAAGAGTTATCTACCATAACAATCTTCTCAACAAAAGGAGCAATAAAATAACTTAAAAGTCCTGTCCCTGCTCCAAAGTCCATTAACTTCATTGTTGATTGTAATTTAATATTTCTCTGAATAGTTTCAGCAATACCTCTTGCATTTGCAACGCGTCTTGATTTCATATCCCAAGATTTTGATTTATGTTCAAATAGGTCTCTACTCATTATTTTCCTTAGAACTTAAATCCTCTTCTTTATCTTCACTATTTTTCAAGTGAGCCATACGTGACTCCATATTATTCTCTTTTTCAAAAGCAACAATAATCTCTTGCACTTTTTTCCCTTCTATTACTTCAACATCTAAAAGAACAGAAGCCATATTTTCAATTGCTCCCTCATACTTACGTAAAGTTTTTTTAACAAATTCATAACGGTCATTGAGGGTAGTTTTAATACTATTGTCAATATTTTGTGCCATCTCTTCACTATAGTCATTTGAAACCATTCCTCCACCGAGGAACGAGTTTTGAGAACGAGAAAGTACCATTAGGCCTGCAACATCACTCATACCATAAACAGAAATCATATCTTTTAAAATAGCTGTAGCACGGTCAAGGTCATTACCTGCACCTGTTGAAATTTCACCTAAAAAGACCTCTTCGGCTGCACGTCCACCTAAGAGGACATCAACTTCAGCCATTAATTCATATTTACGTTTTAAGAAACGGTCTTCATCATCTGGTAAATGTAAAGTGTACCCTAATGCACCCAAACCTCTAGGAATAATAGAAACTTTAGTTACTCTAGTTGAACCTTTAGTAAGCTCTGCCATAAGAGCATGACCACTCTCGTGATAAGCAACAATATTTTTCTCAATATCAGAGACTTTTCTGTTTTTACGCTCCAACCCAACAAATGCTCTCTCAATTGCTTCAAGAAGTTCAGACTGTTCAATCTTCTTTTTATTTCTACGCCCTGAAAGAAGTGCTGCTTCATTAATAATATTTGCTAAATCTGCCCCTGCCATTCCTGCTGTCTGTTTAGCTACCGTCTCCATGTCAACATCATCAGCTAACTTAACATCTTTAGAGTGTACTTTTAAAATTGCTAAACGTCCTGCAAAGTCTGGTTTATCTACCAATACTTGTCTGTCAAAACGCCCTGCTCTTAATAACGCAGCATCAAGTGTTTCAGGTCGGTTAGTCGCGGCTAGAACAATAACAGGAGTATCCGTTCCAAAACCATCCATCTCTGCAAGAAGTTGGTTTAATGTCTGCTCTTGTTCAGAGTGTCCACCCATTTGTGAATTACTTGAACGGCTCTTACCAATGGCATCAATTTCATCAATAAAGACAATTGAAGGTGCTACTTTTTTAGCCTGTTCAAAAAGGTCACGCACACGACTTGCTCCAACCCCTACAAACATCTCCATAAAGCTTGAACCACTTACAGAGAAAAAAGGAACTTCTGCTTCACCTGCTACAGCTTTTGCTAAAAGAGTTTTACCTGTACCTGGAGGTCCAACAAGAAGTAGACCTTTTGGAATCTTAGCGCCTAGTTCAATATAACGTTCTGGAAATTTAAGAAAGTCAACAATTTCCAAGACCTCATCTTTTGCCTCTTGAACCCCTTGAACATCATCAAACTTAACATCTGGACGTTCAGAACTAATAAGTTTGTCGGCTCTTCCTGCACCTAAAATTCCACCCATACCCTTAGACATCTTTTTTGCCAAAAAGAGCCAAATAGCTAAAATAACAAAGATAGGAAGAAGCATATTTATATAACGAGCAACTGGTCCTTCTCCCACTTGACCCTCATAAGTAATATTATTGTCTTCTAAAAGAGGAATAAAGTCCATATCATAAGCAGGAACATTTTTAGCAATATATTTTTTTGTACCTGTTAAATCCATAGCTTCAATCATTGTAGATGTAATCTTTACACTCTTAACCTCTTTATTTTTAATTAACTTTTTAATATCTGAATATTTAACATGCTCTACTCTTTTAATTCGTGGGTCACCCATTACTCCTTCTAAATTAGCATCACCCATGAACATTTTAAATAAAATAATCATAGTTAAAATAAAAATCCCAAATGCCAACATTGGGTTTTCATTAAAAAAGTTATTGTTCTGCTCACTGTTTTGATTGTTATTTTGCGTATTCATCTATTTTCTAATTTCCTAATCTTCTTTTACTTTTTATAGACAAGCGTTACCCACTCATCCTTTTGTTTTCTCTCAAGCAACTCTAAGTCAGCATACTGCTCAACCACTT
>JALUKJ010000445.1 GCA_027056615.1 Campylobacteraceae bacterium
TCTAGCTTTTGTAGAGCCTCTTCTAGTGTTTTTATAATATCTGAACTCTTCTCTAGCTCCTCTTTTTGGGCTTTTAGCTCTTCAATTTTTTTGGCAATACTATACCAATCCATCATCTCAAACTCTTCAAAGTGTAAAATATCTCTAAATCCATCACGCAGAGACTCTACCTCTTTAGCTTGTGACTCAAATTCTTTAACCTCTTTATCTAAAAGTGTTATCTTCTCTTGAAGTTTTACAAAGTCATCTTTGAGTCTTAGAAGTTTTTCTCGGTTCTCCCAACCCAAAATAAACCGTCTTTGGTCATTGACATCAAATCTATCATCTTTTTCATGTCGAACTAGAGAGGATTTTATCTGTCCATTTTTTGTTAATGCTCTTTTAAATCGTCTAAACTCTGCCAAACTCTCTACACAACTGTAGTCAAATCTGCGATGTATCTCTGCTTCTAACCACTCATAAAATGGTGTATCGTGGTAAATATCTATCTTATCTACCATTGAGTTTTCAGACAATGAGGTAGAGAAGTTTTGAGGTTTAGAGGTTTTTAGATAGACAATTCGCCCCTTTAGATTAGTTTTGTCTATATATCGGCTCACTTTTGTATAGTCACTCTCATCAACCAATAACGAAAGAGCAAAAGGGCGTAAGACTCGCTCTATTGCACCTTGCCACTCTTTGTCGTTTATTCGTAAAAGCTCCCCCACAAAAGGTAGCTCTATTTTTAACTCTTGGGCTATTTTATCTCTAATATCAGAGTTGTGTTTAGGGATATTACTCTTACGATTTTGCAAAAAACGAATCTCTTGCTCTAGCTCTCTCTTCTCCTTTTTTTGGCTATTTAGAAAGCTCTGTTGCAAAGATTTCTCTTGTTGTATCTTATCTCGTTTCTGCTCAATCTTCTCTAACTCTTGGTATACTTTAGTTTGGTTGGTCAAAAAAGTATGCTCACTAGATACACTTGGTAGCCCTAATTTTTTAGATAACTTATGATAGTTAGCATGAACTCTTTTTCGGTTATCTCTTAAGTGATTTTGTCGCTCTATCTCTTTTGTAAGGCTTATGATTTTGTCTCCACCACTCTTTTTAAGTTCATCTTTAAGCTCAAATCTCTCCTCTTCAAAAAGCTCTAGCTCCTTGCTATTTTGTGCAATTTTAGAGTGTGCTTTGGTCTGCTCGATATGTAATGATTGTAGTTTTTTCTTAATTAACTCTACTTTTGTTTTGGCAAAATATGCCGATAGTAGCTCTCGTAGTTTCTCTTTACTCTTTTTAGATTTTAGATTTATCTTATATTTGGAGGCATTTGCTACAATGGGTTTTAACATCTCCATCTGTCTTTTAGCTCTAAGGACAGTATCGTGTGATTGATTAAGTTCATTAAAGTTATGACACAACTCATCAATCTTTACATCAACTCCACTACTCTCTAACATGTGGTTTCGCACAAATGAGGTTAAGTTCCCAACCGACTTCATAGAGACGGTCTGATAGAATAGATTTAACGCCTGTTCACTGTTGATTTTACTCAATCTTCTAAAGAGTTGACTATACTCTTTAAATGAGTTTAAAACATGAACACCCTTAATGGCTTTTAACTCTTTTTTGAGAGAAGCAATAGAGGCAAAATCTATAAAATAGTCCTGAATATTTAAATCACAACTCCCTACTACAAACATCTTGTTTGGCTGTCTTGTGCCTTGAGTTAACCAAAAAAATTGAGCCACAGTTACAACCTCATCTATAGCCTCGTTTCTAAAAGTTGCTAACAAAACAGTATAGTGTCTAGTATCTCTAAGTGAAACTG
>JALUKJ010000446.1 GCA_027056615.1 Campylobacteraceae bacterium
ACTTACTGTAATGGTTTGAAGATTATTTTTTAAAAGAGTAACAATGTAATGTTTATTTTTTTTATAGCTAGAAGAGATAGTCCCAATAATATACCCCAAAGCATCTAAATCAGTATGGTCAAATATGGAGTTTTCACATTTGACGTAAATACTATTTTTATAAGTACCAACTTGCACATTTTCAAAGCCAAATTTTACAAGATTATTTTGAATGGTTAACAGTCTATTATCTATACTTTTACTTTGAATATTAGATTCTATTTGTTTTAGAGGAGTTGTTTTTTCTTCACTGCTTATAGAGTAAGCCCTTTTAGCTTCTCTCTCTTTTTGATAAGGAATTTTATGTCTATCTTTAAAAAGAGGTACAGTTAAATTTATGGCAAAATGTGTCTGATTTTCTGTAAGGTTTTGAGCTAAAGTTGCTTCAAGTTTAACAGAAGATAGCAAACTACTAGGAACAGCAATTCTAACTCCAGCATGATTCTCTTCTCCATCATGTTCAGCCATAAGAGAAAACCAATCAGTTACTTTAGCTTCTACCCCTCCAAAGATTCCATCCATTCGTCTGCCTTTTTTAAGCTTTTCTCCAGCTTTACCATAGCCCAATGATGTTCGTAAAAAACCTAACTCTTTATCCATTACAATATATGTATTATCATAAAAATTTGATGCTCCACCAAAATCTTGAGCTCCTATAGCAATATCTGGGAGGTATTTATTGTGATATGGAATTTGAAATTTTATATTAGCAGAGAGGTCACGAGTAAAAATTGGTGATGATTCTACTAGTCGTCCTACAAACTCCAATGAAGGTAAAAATCCTATACCTGCTATATAATTCTCTTCAAATTTGTAAGGAGTATTATAGTTATAGCCACGAAGATTGTTATCAAATTGATTATTAAATTGAAAAGTAGCATCTCCCTCTTTAATTACTTGAGCGTTGGGGGTATTGATAAGTCCTGTAAATCCTTGGGAAGATAGACTATTCGAGAAGTTATCAGCCATAAGTAGTGTTGATGATAAGATAAGTAAAGTTGATGTACGCATAATTTTCCTTGTTTCCTTGTAGTTTAATTATATCATTAATAAGATTCTTAAGCAACAAGGTATCTTCTATATCTTCAAATATATTTTTAAAGCCAAAGTGAATAAAAGAGTTAATCTATTTCTTATGTATTACTAATACTCTCCTGCTCCTTTTTGGGCAGGACAAACTCAAAATTTCTGCTCTACAATGAGAGTCATCTATTACTCTTTTTCTCTCTAAACTTCTTAAACCCTCTCCCACGCATACCCAACAACATTACGACTATTAGAATCAAACTCCACCCCAACAATATAAATCTCTTTTCTACTAGAGAGATATTTTTGAAAATACTCTTTGCTTTTTATCTGCTCCAAAGCCCCTTTTTTATCGACTTTAAACTCAAAAATATAGATATAATCATCAATAAATATGCTCAAATCAATTCGTCCATCATTGGTAACATCCTCGGCTAATACCTTATCAAACCCTGCCCCTACAAAATAGGCATAGATAACACTAGCATAAAATCCCTCATACTCCTCTATATCATTTTTTGTAAAGTTGTTATAGGCAATAGAAGCAAAGAGTGATTTTATGGTCTGCTCCACATCATCAAGATTAGCAACTTCAAGTAAATCTACCAAATCATTTTGAACAGGAATTTTATCTATTGGTTTTTTGACAAAATAGTTTAAGAGGTAGTTGTTAAAGCTCATTTTTGTCTCTAAGTTAGGAAAAGTTAAGAGGTATTGAATACTATTTCGTCTTATTGTCTGCTCTTTGATAGTTAGATAACCACTCTGAAACATAACTGTCTCTAAGCTAATATCTTCGATGTCAAAACTCTCTATTAACTCTTCAGAGACTTTTAATTTTTCAAATTTAGCTAAATTATAATTTTCTTTTTGAAAAAGCTTAATTAAAAAGCTTGGTGTTCCTGTATTAAACCAGTAGTTTTTAAAAAGAAATCTGTTTTTAATAAAGAGTAAAATATCAAAAGGGTTATAGACTTTGTCGTTTAAAAAGTTATAACCATTATACCATTTTTGCAACTCTTCTAAATCAACGCCCTCTAAATAGGGTAAAAAAGTAGTCTCTATATCATTTTGAGTATATCCACAAACCGTTCCAAATTCAGGATTGAGCGATATATCCTCTAAGTTATTGAGTCCACTAAAAATACTCGCTTTACTAAATTTGCTAACACCCGTTAAAAAGGCAAATTTGATGTACCGGTCATTGTCTTTCATAATGACATAGAGGCTTTTAAGTATCTCTCGATTGATTTTGGCTACCTCTATTTGGTCAAGATTATCAATAATGGGTTTATCATACTCATCTATTAAAATAACTACTGGTTTTTGATATTTTTCATAAGCTTTGTGAATTAGTTCCCTAAAACAGCTTAATGGATTTTTTTGAAATTCACACTCTATCTTTAATCTTTTTTGGTTCTCTTTGAGTAGCTCATAAATAGTATGATTTACCTCCTCTTTGGTGCGTAACCCTCCACCCCAGTTTATTTTAATTACAGGATATTTATCTTCAAAATCCCACTTATCATAAATATATAAACCCTCAAAAAGTTTTCTATTCCCCTCAAATATTTCTTGAAGCGTATCAATAAAAAGTGACTTTCCAAAACGGCGTGGGCGTGAGAGAAAGGCGTATTTATAGCTTGTAATAAGTTGATATGCCTCTTTGGTTTTATCAATATAGAGATAATTTTGTTTGATTATCTCACTAAAGGTACTAATGCCAATGGGTAGTTTTTTTAGGTGATTTTTCATAAGTCAATTATATCGGACTGGGCTTAGGAAAAGAAAAACATACTATTGTTTTCTCACAATATAAGAAACCACAGCACTACTCAATCCTGTATTCTTATCAAATAATTTTAAACTATTTCTAATAAACATTAATATAAAATACGCAAAAGCTTTTTTTGAAGATTTTTAAAAGAGGCAGTAGATATAAGGTCGGGGTTGGATTCCCATAGATTTGAAACGTCCTAACAATCCAACCCCACAAGCACAAGGCTTGGTAGAATTCTAACCAACTTATGGTTAAAATTTGTTTATCCAAGCCACACAATTTAATGTTCACAATTCTCCCAAACCTGCTCGGAGTCTTTTTCTACAAATTAATGCCATAAGAATCTTCCCTAATATGTCTTCTTGAGACCATATTTGAATTGAGTATTCCGTCGAACTCAGGTTTACAGGGAAGCAGTGCAATAATCTGCCAGTAGAGTATGGTTTCAAGTTTCTAAGATGTGTTGTGTGTCGCTCTTTTGGCTAAGTTTTCCATATTGAAAATATGCCAAGGGAGAGGAAAATAGATTGGTAACTGTGGCTGGAGAGTCAAATATGCCGAGATAGATAGTGTTGGAGTTTGGGACTTGAAGAAAAGAAATAGCTGTAATCGAAAGATATAGAGAGGATAAGGGTCTCCGTCCTGTTGAAGCTGTTGAGATTGGGGAAGCAGTTCCTCTAGTCTCCTTGTGACGGGTTGACGTGAAGACGGTGATACTACCTCTCCTGCTTCTTTTTGGGCAGGACGAGTTCAGAATTTCTGTTCTACAATGATACTTACTCATCTATTTGTTCTGAACACGTACTCTTTAACTTTTAGAAAAAAAGAGAATTAAAATAAGAAAAAGATAAAAGGGTCTATACGTCGCCACTTAATATAGGGTTGAATCTATTTCTAATTTAAGTAGTCAATAAAAAAACTTTTATGTTATAATTTTTCAAAAAGGTTCTATAATGGCTAGAAAACTTGTAAGCTTTGATTGGGCAATGAAAAAGATTTTAAGACAAAAAGCAAATTTTGTAATTTTAGAGGGTTTTTTAACAGAGCTTTTAAAATTTGATGTAAAAATAGAAGAAGTTTTAGAGAGCGAAGCAAATCAAGAGAGTGAAGAGGACAAATTTAATAGGGTTGATTTACTAGCTAAAAATGAAAATGGACAACTAATCTTAATTGAAGTTCAATACAGCAGTGAGATTGACTATTTTCAAAGAATGCTCTATGGTTCATCTAAATTAATTACAGAATATATCTCAAAAGGCGACAGTGGCTATAAAAATATTAAAAAAGTATATTCAGTCAATATTGTCTATTTTGCTTTAGGTCAAGGCGAAGATTATGTATATTATGGAAAAACAGAGTTTAGAGGTCTTCATAAAAAAGAGGATATTTTAAAACCATCAAAGAGACAACAAGATGATTTTTGCATTGATACTATTGCAGATATATATCCTGAATACTACATTTTAAGAGTCAATCAATTTAACGACATTGCAAAAAATAGCCTTGATGAGTGGATATATTTTCTCAAAAATGAGGAGATAAAGAACGATTTTAAAGCAAAAGGACTAAATGAAGCCAAAGAGACACTAAATATTATGAAGTTAGATGACAGAGCTAGAGCTATTTATAAAAGAAGTGAAGAGAATAAGATGTATAAAAATTCTTTGCTGTATACAGCAAAACTTAAAGGGATAAAAGAGGGAGTAGAAAAAGGTAAAAAAGAGGGAGAGAAGAAAAAGGCTATCGAAATTGCTAAAAATCTACTATTGGCAAATATGGATATAGAACTTATTTGTAAAACGACAGGACTTAGCCTTAAAGAGATAGAAAAGTTACAAAATTGATGATAACAAATGAGACTCCAAAAAGTTACCAAAAGAGTCTTGGGTAAAAATTTCTCAAATATGAAAACTCTCTACAAAATCTCTATGTGATAAGATTTCTAAAGTAAAAAATAGTGAACTTATTAAAGTTATCAATTACTTTTTATTTTTTTGGAATCCGTAGGTTCGATTTTATCGAACAGACTATTTTATGGGTTCTAATTTTTTGTTCGATGAAATCGAACCTACAGTATTTTGGCTTAATTCATTGATATTAAACTCACCCATTCCTTCTACTCTTTTAACTGCTCTATCTCTTTGAGACTTAACCCTGTCACTTCAACAATAAAGGCAATATCCATATTAGACAACAATAGATTTTTAGCAATCTCTAACTTCTCTTTATGTATTCCTTTCTCAATTCCTTGCTTAATTCCTTTTTTAAGTCCTTTTTTAATTCCCTGCTTAATCCCTTTCTCCATGCCCTCTTTAACACCTCTTTTATGTCCTTCTTTATCTGCTGTTGCAAAGCTATTAACCAAGTCTCTATAGACCTTTAGGTTTTTATGATATTTATCTTGCTCCACTTTAGGTAGTTTAATAAACTCTGCTTTTTCAAATGCTTTTTCTATTACATCACCTTTAAGAGCTTGGGGTATCTCTTGGAGTCTATTGAGGTTTTGAAAAACATATAGCCACCACTCCAAGTGAGAGTTTAGCTCCTCTTTGGCTTTTTTGAGTTTGGGTATCTCTACATAAATCATATTGAGTTTATCGTACATAATCTCTTTAGTTTTTATGTCGGTTATTTTTCCATGGTGCAGATAGGCTTGTGAGTCTCTAAACTTATGCACTTCAAAGTTGAGTAGTCCAATAAAGTAAATTGGTGTCAACGAAAAATCCCAACTACCCCTTATGGCTTGTTCTTGAATAGGAAAACTCGTATAGTATAAAGCTCTACTTTGAAAATGCTTTTGATAAATTTTTTGCAGTTCAACAATAAAACTAGAACCCTTTTCATCTTCACAATACAAATCAAAAATAGCTTTTCTATCGGTTGGGCTATCTGGTAAAAGTTCTCCATTTTTAAAGGTTATCTTTTTTATCTTATCTTCACCCTCCAGTCCTAATATATCATTAATAAGGCTCTTAAGCAACGAGGTATCTTCTCTATCTCCAAATATCTTTTTAAAGCCAAAGTCTGTAAAGGGATTAATATATTTCTCATATATACACATCGCTTCTCCTTTGATTTTTTTCTTTTGAGTATAGCGTAGTTGTTGTTAGGTTTTGTTAATGGCTTTTAGAAATAATAGGGATACTAACAGTTAATAGAAAAGTTGTATAAATATGTGTATAAGTATTGATTTATATTATATATTATGCTATAATTTTTTGTCTAAAAAAAATAGACTATCAAATATGCATTAAGAGATACTATGGTTTTGTGGAGCAAGATGGCTGAAATAAATCTAATCTGACACATATAAAACAGAGACCCATAGTCGGTTTTATTTGATAAATACATTACAAAGTCCCACCAATTCGGTAATACGATAGGTTAGGGAGATAAAGTAGGGAGCAAGATTTCTGCAAAAAGAACTTGTAATAAGCTTTAATTA
>JALUKJ010000447.1 GCA_027056615.1 Campylobacteraceae bacterium
GTAACAGATAGCAGGAATAAACACATCATTGGCACGAGCAGCATTAAGGATGTATTCACCCTCTTTTGCTTTATACTCGGTACCGTCAATGCTAATAGTAACCATATTGTCTACTGTCTGAACTTCGCTCATATTAGCTTCCTACCTTTTCTAAATCTACTTGACTAAATCTGTAAGAGGATAGCAAAGCAGTACTTAAGCCCATATCAAAGGTGGGGTTAAGTGCTACTGCACCCTTCATAGATGTATCAATCTTAAACACTCTCTCAAATGTAACGCCGTCGATGGTGTAACAAACCGTATCACCCTCTGTTAACCCTTGAGTTTGTGCAAACGCTTCCGAACCTACAAGAGGTGCTTCACTACTTAAGTTGTCTGATTGTGCTGTCAATGGAGAAAAATGCTCTTGTGGGTCACAATTGTACACTATTGCCCCCGTTAATTTCTCAACACTGCTCAATTTTTCAACAACACCATTGGCTTGAACTGCTACTTCTTCAAGCATATAACCTCGATGTTCAACACCCTGCATATCAAAGTAGTCAGGTAAATCATCAAACGCTACAGCTTTAAAGCCCTTATCATTTGGTAACACTTTGGTATAGTCGATGGTATAGGGTGCATTAAACCCAAGTGCATTCATAATGTCATTAAGTACATACCCACCATACTCAACAGCCACATTCATCGGTACAACACGTTTGGTCATTGAGGTGAGTGTTCCCTCTTGTTGGTTAAGTGCAGGAACATCTAAATCCCCTGCTCCAAAAGAAGAGAGCGTAAAATCACCCTTAGCGTTATAACCTATTGATGGAGACTCAACTTCATCATCTAAATCACAAAGAAGTGAAACACCCATTGCATTTCCTGCAGGGGGAACAACCACCACGTTAATGTCACTATGTTTCTCAACCAATGCAATCATCTTAGCAATGTTCCCTGCTTGTGGGTGAGCATAAAGGTCACGACCTACCACTAAAGAGAAGCCCACTTTTTTAATGTGAGATTTTCTTAACAGCTCTAAATCTTCACTAGAGATAGCATCAGAATTAACATCTAGCTCAACACCCTCCTCTTTAAGCAAGTAGTTCACCAAAGAAGCCGTAACAGCCTCCTCTTCACCTGCCTCATAAGCGATATATTGCGTCATAATGTTTCTAATATTCGCATCTTCCATTGGGTGTAGGTAGGTAACTCTAGCTCTATGCCACTTACTCGCCATATTAATGTGAAACTTCACTAAAGGGGCATCGTCATTAATACGTGTTCCAAGTACCATAATGGCTCTTGATTTTGAGAGTTGCTCTAGTGTTCCACTGTTAAGAGATTTACCTGTAATTGAACCATAAGCTTTCATAAACTCTTGATAAGCTCTCGCCTCGTGAGAGATAAGTTTAACCCCCATCTTCTCTTTAAGCAGTTGAAACATAAACGCCTCTTCATTAGAAATTTCTTTAGAGAAGACAATGCTTTTAGCTGTTTTGAACTTCTCAACAGCCAATTTAAAAGAGTCTTCATCTTTAGTGACATTTTCATTGGCAAAGTCAAACCCATAACGAGAAGCTGAACACATGGTGCTAAACTCTGCTTCGTTAGAGGTACGGAAGATTTTTCCCTTTTTAACCTCATAAGTCACATCATGAGCCACACCACAGTGAGGACAAGCCGATGGAATTTTATTGAGTTCCCAAGCATTTGAGCTGTATTTAAACTTGGTATCTACCAACGCTCCAACAGGACAAACAGCTGCTGCTTCACCAAGGGTTGCATAGTCTGCTTCTTGTTTGACGTTTTCA
>JALUKJ010000448.1 GCA_027056615.1 Campylobacteraceae bacterium
AATATTAATCTCTTTTGGAGGAGGAGGAAGTTCTCCAAATTTATCAATCTCTTTTCCTTGTTCAACTTTTTGACTTCCAACAGAGATACTTGCTGATACCCACTTAAAAAAAGAGGAGATAGATTCACTGTTTGCTTCATCTAAAGTTACTACCAATGGGGTTATTTTTTCTAAATACTCTACTTTAGCACCTGAACCTGCGGCACACGCAACAAATGTACCTATTTTAATACTCTTTAGAGCATCAATACCTTTTTGTAGATTATCAGTAGGGATTCCATCAGTTAACAAAAAGACCATTGGTTTCCAATCTCTACGCCCCTCAACTAATACTTCATCTTTTATACACTTAACCAATAAAGAGAGTGCTTTACCCATAGATGTTGCACCACTAGTAATTAATATAGGGGTTTGAAATTCTGTTAAATCTTTTAATTTTTCTAGCTGTTTCACTTCTGAATTAAATTCAATAACAGAAAGATAGGCTGTCTCTAACGCTTGTGGGTCTTGTCTTAACGCTTTTACTAAGGTCTCTAATCCATTTTGAACAGATTTTAAAGGCTCTCCAGTCATAGAAAAAGAGGTATCAACTAAAATATAAACGGGTAATCTTCTATGCATTATTTTCCTTTTTATCTGTTGTAGCTTCTGCTCTATTTTCTAAAATAGAATGAATAGTTGCTATTGCAATAAAACTAATTCCTATTGTTCCAACAAAGATTTCATTGAGATGAGTAAATATCTTAATAAACATAATTAAAGATAGTGCTAAAATGGCATAGTGTGCTCCATGTTCAAGATATTTATATTCTGTTAGAGTCTTTTTAGCAACAAAATAGAGTGTTAGACTTCTTATAAACATAGCTCCAATTCCTAAACCTATCATAATAATAAATATATCACTACTTAAAGCAAATGCACCAATAACGCCATCAAAACTAAATGATGCATCTAGTATTTCTAGGTATAATAGTCCTATAATACCATTTCTTACTCCATCAGTATTGAGCAAATCATCAACTGAAACAATAATAGAATGAAGTAAAACTCCAGAAAAATAAGCCATTGCAATATCTGAATTATCTGTTAATGAAATCAAAATTAATCCTGAAGCAATAGCAATCATAATCCCTATATTATTGACCTCTCCAAATTTTTTAATAGCTTTACTATCTTCAATAAATTGTAACCATTTTTCTTCTCTCTCTTCATCAAAAATAAAATCTAAAAAGACCATCAATAGAAAAGAGCCACCAAAAGCATATATAAGTTGTTGAACTGACTCTAGTGTTGTTTTATATTTTTCAGGTTCATTTATTGCAAGAGTAAATGTTTCAAAAATCCCTAAATTACTTGCTATAGTAACAATAATAATAGGAAAGAAAAATCTCATTCCAAAAACAGCAATTGGCATACCATAGGTTATAAATTTCTTTTGCCATTTTATCTCCATTTTCTCTAAAACTTTTGCATTTACAACTGCATTATCAAAAGAGAGAGATACTTCTAATATAGCTAAAAGAGCTGTAATATATAGGGCATAAAAACCTCCAATATAGAAAGCTAATAGCAAACCAATGAGTGTAATAGCAATAGAACCTTTAAAATATTTCATCAAAAACCTCCAAGGAAACCTCGTCCATAATCTGTGATTTGGACGAGGAAGAATTGGAGGAGCTTGTTATTGTTTAATAGTTGCGATTGAGTAAGCATACCCATCTCCTTTCTGTATTGTTTTACAATATTTGTGATTAATGCCTTGGATTGTACCTGTATTGGTTGTGATATTAAA
>JALUKJ010000449.1 GCA_027056615.1 Campylobacteraceae bacterium
GTATCAAAACTTGATGGGTTCTGTCACTTGTAAAATGGATAATAATATGACGTTTAAAATAGGTAGTGGGTTTAGTGATAAAGATAGAGAAAACCCACCTGCTATTGGGAGTTTGGTAACTTTTAAATATAAAGAGTTTACAAAGTATGGGAAGCCGAGGTTTCCTGTGTTTTTGAGGGTGAGAGAGATAAAATGAATAATCATATAGAATCAAATAGAGTAGAGTACAAACAGACCCTTACTGACGGTTTTGAAAAAGAGGTAGTTGCTTTTTTAAACAGTAGTAATGGTGGTGCTATTTATCTTGGGATTGCAAATGATGGTTCTGTTATGGGGATAGATGATTGTGATGCTGTTCAACTTAAAATTAAAGATAAACTAAAACACAATATCAATCCCTCTTGTTTGGGTCTATTTGAAGTTATTGTTGAGGAAAAAGATAGTAAAAATATTATAAAAGTTGTTGTAGCAAGTGGAAATGAGACACCATACTATATAAAGAAATATGGTATGTCTTCAAAAGGTTGTTTTATAAGGGTTGGAAGTTCTAGTGAACCTATGGATACCAATATGATAGAGCGTCTTTTTTCTAGGAGAACACGCAACTCTTTAGGTAAGATTAAGTCACATAGACAAGACTTAACCTTTGAGCAGTTAAAAATCTATTATGAGGCTAGAGGATTAAAACTCAATAACCAATTTTCGTCTAATTTAGAGTTGCTGACAGAGGATGGATATTATAATTATGTGGCTTATCTTATGGCTGATAGCAATGGTACTTCTATTAAAGTTGCGAAGTATGATGGTCTCAACAAAGTACATTTGATTGAAAATAATGAGTATGGTTACTGCTCCTTAATCAAAGCAACAAAAAGTGTGTTGGATAAGCTAGAACTTGAAAATAAAACAGCTACGCTTATTACTTCAAAAGAGAGAATTGAGCAGAGGTTGTGGAATCCTATTGCTTTAAGAGAAGCTATTATTAATGCCATAGTTCATAATGATTGGGTAAATGAAGTGCCACCTCTGTTTGAAATATATGATGATAGATTAGAGATAACCTCAGCAGGTGGACTTTCTATCATTAAGAATCAAGAACACTTTTTTCAAGGATATTCAAATCCAAATAATCGTGAGATAATGAGGATATTTAAAGATTTAGATATGGTAGAACATCTTGGTTCTGGTATGAATAGAATACTGACTTATTATAAAAAAGAGAATTTTCTATTGGAAGATATCTTTTTAAGAGTTGTATTTTATTCAAATAGAGATGAGATAAAAGATGTCGGAACAAATGTCGGAACAAATGTCGGAACAAATGTCGGAACAAATGAGTTGTTTAAATTTATACAAGCTCATCAGCCAATAAGAGTTGCACAGATAAAAGAGCATTTCGATAAAGTAACAACCAGAACTATAGAGAGATGGGTAAAACAGCTTAAAGATGAAGATAAGATAGAGTTTATAGGTAGTAAAAAAACAGGTGGATATATTGTTAAATAAAAATATTCAAAACAACAACGAATTTCAAATCTTCGTAAAAGAGATAAAAGAGAGAATTTTATTATCTCAATATGAAGCCCTAAAAAAAGTAAACAAAGAGCTAATAGATTTATATTGGAATATTGGTAAAGAGATAGTTGCTAAACAAGAAGCTTATGGGTGGGGAAAGTCTGTTGTTAAAAATTTATCGGATGAATTACGAAAAGAATTTGTAGGTATAAAAGGTTTTTCCGTTCAAAATTTATGGAATATGAGACAATTTTATCTTGAATATTAT
>JALUKJ010000450.1 GCA_027056615.1 Campylobacteraceae bacterium
GTTTAATGGTTTGATGGTTAAATCCACCACAAAGACCTTTGTCCGATGTTACAAATACAATGTCGATTTTTTTAGGATTTTTGTTCTCTTTCATGAAAACATTATCAATCCCCTCTGCATTATTTTCTTGCATCTTCTGTGCAATATCAGTTAACAGCTCTGTTAACTTCGTAGCATAAACTTTAGAACGTGTAGCAATCTCTTCTGCACGTTTAAGTTTAGCCGATGAAACAAGTTTCATCGCACGCGTGGTCTTTTGAGTACCTTTAACACTCGCAATCTTACGCTTTATCTCTTTTAAGTTAGCCATAATTGAACCTTCTTATGCTGAAAAAGATTCTTTGAAATCTTCAATCGCTTTTTTCAACTCTACTTCAGTATCATCAGTGATTTTCTTCTCATCTCTAATACTCTCAACAACAGAAGCATATTTCGCATCCATAAATGGATATAGTTCAGCTTCAAACTTAGTAACAGCAGAGATATCAATATCATCAAGATAACCTTTAACCCCTGCAAAAATCATAATAACTTGTTTCTCAATTGGTACTGGAGAGTATGGTCCTTGCTTAAGAACCTCAACCATTCTACCACCTCTTTCAAGTTGAGCTCTACTATGCTCATCAAGGTCAGAAGCGAACTGTGCAAAGGCTTGAAGCTCACGATAAGAAGCAAGGTCAAGTCTAAGTGTACCTGCAACTTGTTTAGTAGCTTTAATCTGTGCAGAACCACCAACTCTCGATACTGAAAGTCCAACATTAATCGCAGGTCTTACACCTGAGTTAAAGAGGTCAGTTTCAAGGAAAATCTGTCCATCAGTAATAGAAATTACGTTTGTTGGAATATATGCAGCAACGTCACCTGCTTGGGTTTCAATAATTGGGAATGCTGTAATTGACCCTGCACCATTTGCATCACTAAGTTTAGCAGCACGTTCTAAAAGTCTTGAGTGTAAATAGAAAACATCCCCTGGGTAAGCTTCACGACCTGGAGGTCTTCTTAAAATAAGTGACATCTCACGGTAAGCAACAGCATGTTTTGTAAGGTCATCATAGAAGATAACAGCATGTCGGCTAGAGTTCATGTAGTACTCAGCCAAAGTAACACCTGCATAAGGAGCTAAGAATTGGAATGCTGCAGAGTCAGCAGCAGAAGCATTAACAATAATTGTATACTCCATTGCTCCTGCTTCTTCAAGTCTTTTTACCAATGAAGCAACAGTTGATTGTTTTTGACCAATCGCTACATATACACAAATAACATCTTGACCTTTTTGGTTAATAATAGTATCAATTGCTAATGTAGTCTTACCTGTTTGTCTATCACCAATAATAAGCTCTCTTTGTCCTCGTCCAACTGGTACAAGAGCATCAATCGCTTTAATACCTGTTTGAAGTGGTTCATGAACTGATTTTCTAGCCATAATTCCTGGTGCTTTTGTCTCAATAAGTTGAGACTCTGTAGCCTCAATTGGACCTTTACCATCAACTGGCTCTCCAAGTGGGTTAACAACACGACCTACCATTGCGTCACCAATAGGCATTTTAAGTAATTCACCTGTTCTTTTAACGCTCATACCTTCAACAATACCAGCCATTGAACCAAGAACAACGATACCTACACTTGCCTCTTCAAGGTTAAGAACCATTCCTGGAACACCTGTTTCAAACTCTACTACTTCTCCTGCCATAACATTGTTAAGACCGTATACAGATGTAATTCCATCTGCAACCCCTACTACTTTACCAACTTCGTTGATATCTACATCAATCTCAAAATT
>JALUKJ010000451.1 GCA_027056615.1 Campylobacteraceae bacterium
AGTGATTGTTATCTGTATTCATGTTTAGATTATAGCAAAAAAAGATAAATCTACATCCCTGCCTTAGATTGTCTAAGTTGACTGTTTTTATAATTATTAAAAATGAAAAAGTGGAGATGCAACCTTTGGGGTGTAAAGTTGTGCGTTACACAATTGGAGTTGTGTAACGAGGAAAAAGACTCAATAAGTCTTCTACCCCTTAATCCCATCAGCTCTAGGCTTAACCAAAAACCCAAAAAACACTTTTATATACAAAATAAAAGGAATAGCCCAAACCACTGAAGACCATAAATAAAGCTCAGAGATATACTCCTCAAAAAATGGGATTAAACCTCTCATTAGAGTAGCAACTATTATGCCAATGACCATTAAGTGTGTATAGATATTTGAGGTCAAGTGTCGCCCTGTGTGTATCCATCCTATAATAATCATAATCATCAAATAAGAGTTACTAAAAATAGCACAAAATGTTTATTTTGTGCTATTTTTAGTAACTCTAAAACTACTTCTCTAGCAAACCAAATAAGCCAAAAAAGCATGGAGAGGTTTAAAATGGCAGTGAGCCAAACACCTGTAATATCTATTGTCCAAAAGCTCACTCGTCCTGCTATCCACAAAAGCATAATCAGAGCCAATCGTTTACCAATAAAAGGTATCATACCAGGGAAAAGTTCAGGAAGTCCTGTGGTTAAAAACGCCATAACTCCTGCTGTAAGAATACCAAAAAGCATCTCGTAAATGTGCCAAGTAAGAGTGTCGTTCATAAATGGAATCTCTACCGTTCCACTCCAAACCAAGCCCCATAAAATTATGCTTATAACCATATAAGGAGCTAAAAGTAAAAAGACAGGTCTAAAGCCATAAGCTAAAAATACAGGTACACCTTTTTCATCAGGATAGTATAAATAATGGTTTGTTGTGTGTAGTTTTTGCTCTTCTTGATTTTCGTTGTTATTTGCCATTATTTTAACTCCAATTCAAATGTATTAATAATCACTTCATCTTGTAATATTTTGGCTGTTTCGTTATAGACAAATTTATCATCTCGCTCTTTTTGAGGCAGTACATAATCAAACTCTTTTACAATATGCCCAGGGTCAGTTTCAAGAAGTAAAATTTTGTCACTTAGGCGAATGGCTTCCATAAGGTCATGGGTAATAAACAAAATGGTTATCTCTTTTTTGTCTATCATATCAATAAGAATAGTTTGTAACTCTTTTTTAAGACCAATATCCAAAGCAGAAAAAGGTTCATCTAAAAAGAGCAAAGAGGGTTTAACTACCAAGGCTCTTGCAAAACTTACACGCTGTTTCATTCCTCCACTTAAATCTTTTGGAAATTTGTCAAAATCATCCTCTTCAAGACCAAATTTCAGAGCAATCTCTTGACTCTGCTCTATGGCATCTTTTTTATCAACACCTTTAGCTAAAAGCCCTAAAGCGATGTTGTCTATCACATTTTTCCAAGGAAGCAGTCGCCCCTCTTGAAAAGCAAAAGATTGACTCTTGAAACTGTTTTCAACCGTTCCCTCTTCTACATCAAGCAGACCTGCACATAGGTGTAGAAGTGTGGTTTTCCCACCACCACTTGGACCAACAACAGAGAGAATTTGGTTTTTATTGAGCTCAAAATTTATATTATTTAAAATTTCAGTAAACCCAAAATGATGATTTAGTTTGCTAACTTTTAATCTCTCCATAACTCAACCTCTCTTTTTATAGCGAATCTTCCCACCCAAAACCCCTTATAAACCCCTAAATATCTACATTT
>JALUKJ010000452.1 GCA_027056615.1 Campylobacteraceae bacterium
AAAAAATGATGAAATAAAAAAAGAAATAGAGAATACAAAAGGATTCAAACAGAGCTTAAAAGATTTTTTAAAAGATTAAGTTGCATAAAAGTACTAAATAAACTTGACAAAGTTGCTAATAAATACTATAATGCCAAATATAAATAAATACAAGGCAAAAAAATGGAACTCCAACCAATAGAAAACGCAATCGTTATTCATCCACATGTTTTACAACGCTTTATTAAGCACGGAAAAGATTACGCAAATCTGTTAGCCTTGTATACGTTTTATCTCTATCATGCTCAACTACAAAAGACCAATCAACCTCTTGCAACAGATGAATTTACTAGAAAAGGGATGAATTGGGCAATAGATAGAGTTAAGAAAACAAAGAAAATTTTAAAAGAGATGAAGCTAATAGAGGTGGTTCAGAAGCAAAAATACTATTACATTCATCTTTTTTTTATCTACACCAAGAAGAAAGTAGGCGAGATTCTTGGGAAATCGACTACGAGCCAAAAAGATTCGGAAACGGTGGATTTATCCCAAAAAAAAACGGAAATAAAGCGTGAAACAGAATCAAAACCATCGGAACAGAGTACGTCCCCTATTTTGAGTAAATGGCTTGAATATTGCGATAAACGTGGAATTAGATATGGAAAAAGCAATATAACTTATTGGGAAAACAAGCTTAAAAATAGACTTACAATTGACCAAGAAGAAGCTGTTTATAATGCGATTAATAAAAAATGGAAAGATTTTTATATTGTCTCAATAAAAGAGTCAAAATATCATAAACTCTTGGGTAAAAGTGCCATGAAAGAGAAAGATTGCCATACCTTAATAGATATTTCCTATCGTGATAACAAGTACGTGTATCAGTTTACCAATATTCGAGCAATCACGGCTGAACCACCATTACAGATGTTTGCACGATGTGGTTACGACAGAGCAGAGGTTAAAACAGCTCCAATTGCTTCGGTGGTCAAAGATACGATTATGGGGATTGTGAAGAGGTTTTAGAATCTACTCTGAATAGGTTTGAGTGAGTTTTATGGAACGGAAGTAAAATATAAAAATAAATCACTTATATTTCTTCTCCTGCTCTAAGCCCACAAACCCAAGCAAAATGGAGGTTAAAGCCTCCTCGGTCACCATCTATATCTAAAACTTCACCTGTAAAGTAAAGTCCCTTATGCTTTTTAGACTCCATTGTTTTAGGGTTTATCTCTTTTGTGTTAACACCACCTGTGGCAACTTCTGCACCTTTGTAGCCTCTGCTTCCATTTACTTCAAAGTTAAAGTTTTTGATTTTATAGACAATCTCTTCTAAGTGTTTTTTGTTTAAAAAGATTGAGCTAACAGTTTCATTTTGTAAATTTAGTGGCTCTAAAATAGGCAATATAAGCTTCTTATTTATAAAGCCTTGTAACCATATTGTCAAAGGTTTAGAACTTTTTTTTACTAAGCTTTTTCTCATAAGTGCTAAGAGCTGTTGTTGTGACATTTTTGGTATTAGGTCTATGGTTAAGACAAGAGTTTTTTTAGTAAAAAGCTCCACCATAACAAAACGACTAATATCTAAAATGGCTAATCCTGAAATACCATAGGAGGTAAAAAGAATATCTCCTTGTTTCTGAATTGTTTTTCCAGCTTTTGTTTTAAGTGTTACTCTACTTTCTACTTTTACTCCTGCCATACGCTCAAGATTTTTAATAGGTGATGTTAATTGTACCAAGGTAGGAAATGGTTTAATGATAGTATGTCCTAAGCTCTTTGCAAAACTAACCCCAACATCAACACCTCCTAACTGTGGTGCAGAGAGATGTCCTGTAGATATAACCAATGCCTTTGTCTTTTCAACTCCTTTGTTATGAGTAATTTCATAAAAACTTTTTACTTTTTTAATCTTTTGAACTTCTATTTCACACTCTATCTTAACACCAAGCTCTTCACACTCTGCTACTAAAAGGTCAACTACACAAGAGGCTTGAAGTGACATAGGAAATACTTTACCCTCTTTAGCTTCTATAAGCTCTAAACCTATGGACTTAAAGAACTGTTTGACTGTTTGATAACTATATCCTTCAAATACCTCTTTAATAAATTGTGGATTGCTAGAGTGGAAACGCTCTAATGTAGGGCGTTGGTTGGTAATATTACATTTACCATTACCTGTGGCTAGAAGTTTTTTTCCTACTTTATTATTTTTTTCTAAAATAAGAACTTTTTTACCTTTACGAGCTGAGACAATGGCTGTTACTAAACCACTTGCCCCTGCTCCAATAACGATGACCTCTCTCATCTACTTTAATCTCTTTTTAAGTGCCTCAATTTTTACTTTTATACGTTTAGCTCGTTTACTTCTAGGGTTAGAGCCATGAGCTACAATATCAACAATCTCCTGATACTGTTTAATAGATAAATCTATTTTTCCCATTTTTTCATATAGTTTTGCAATATTTTCATAGTCATCTAAAACATCTCTACTAAATTCACCAAAACCAATTTTGTCTATTTTTAATGCTTTTGTATAGTACTCTAATGCTTTGTCATAGTTACCCAATGTTTCATTAGAAGATGCAAAGTTATAGTAGGTGGTTGAACGCTCTGTAGAGTTACGCTCTAATGTTTTATCATCTATATTCATAGCTTTTTGATAATACTCAATAGCTTTTATGTACTCTTTTAATTTATCATAATCTAATCCAATATTGTTATAGTCTAAAGCAATCTCTGGAGTATCTTCTTTATAGTATTTTAAATCTTCTTTTAATTGTTTTTTATCTTCTTCTAATGCTTTTTGAAACTCTCCCTCTTCAAAATATTTTTGAGAAAGTAATGAGTGTTCTTCACTAGGTTCTCCCTCTAGTAGTATAGTTTTTATATCTTTGTCATTATCATTAGAACAAGCCCAAAAAGAGCTAAGAGATATAAGTAGTATAAGGCTTGTCAACAGTTTTAAATATGGCATTTTATGCCTCCTAAATTATTTAATTATGGTTACTATTTTAACATAAAAGTTAGCTCTGCTTATTATCTTTATCATCTCTTTGCCCCTTTTTCTCTCTAATTTTTGGCATCCTTCATATCTACCGAAAAGTAGTTTACACTTTTTTTAGGAATCGGAGACTTTAGTCCAATGCCAATGAATTAAGCTCAAATCCTGTAGGTTCGATTTCATCGAACAAAAAATCAGAACCCGTAAAACAATCCGTTCGATGAAATCGAACCTACAGATTCCAAACATTAATTCGTTAATTCATTGGCATTGGACTTTAGTCCCGAAAAATAATAAGCGAGGCTAAAGCCATCGGTTCCAAAGTGTAAACTACTTATGAAACATGCCTAATTTTTTTACTAATAAATGCTGTAATTCCAATAGCACTATAAAAAATTCCAAAAAAGAGAAGAATTTTCACAAGAATTGCACCTATACTCATAACATCTCCTTTAGTACTTTTCGCTCTAGTTTAAAACTTCTATTACATAGTTCTGCCATCTCTACATCGTGAGTAACCAAAATAAGACTAGCACGATTTTTTTCTATATACTCTAAAAGAACGTCCATTACAAGTTTGGCTGTCTCTTTGTCTAGGTTTCCTGTCGGTTCATCGGCAAAGATAACTTTAGGCTTTTTAGAGAGAACTCTAGCAATTGAGACACGTTGTTGTTGTCCTCCTGAGAGTTCACCTATTTTTTGTTGCATTAGTTCTTTAATCTCTAGGCGTTCTAAAAGAGCATTGTCTATTTTTTCTTTTGAAAGAAGAGTTGCTATTTCAATATTGTCTAAAGCACTCATACCTTTAAAAAGATAATGTGCTTGAAAGATAATTCCTAAATTATAACGACGTAATTCTTCTGTTTCTTCTTCACTTAAGGAGTAGATATTTTTATCTAAAAGAGTAACTTCACCTTTGTTTGGTTTAATAAAGGTTGAGAAGATATGAAGTAGGGTTGATTTTCCTGAACCACTACGACCAACAATAGCAATGCTCTCTTTCTCTTTTAATTCAAGGTTGATATTAGAGAAGAGTTCATAGTCAAATTTATGAGCAATATTTGTAGCTGTTAATAGTGTTTGAGGCATATTTTAGTTTCTTTGTAAATAAAATCTTGTAGGTTCGATTTTATCGAACATTATATTAAAATTTATTTTTTATAAATATTTTTTTGTTTTTCGTGTTTGGTTTTGATGTTCGATAAAATCGAACCTACAAATTCCAAACACTACTTTTTTAATTACGCCATCTGTTTTGCAACTTCAGCTGCAAAATCTTCCTCTTCTACTTCAATACCTTCACCAACTTCAAGTCTAATGAAATCAGTAATTATTGCTTTTCCACCAGAGATTTTTTCAATATATTCTCCAACAGTTACAGAGTCATCCATAACGTATTTTTGGTCAAGAAGTGCAAGTTCTTGGTCAAGAAGAGTGTTATCAGAGATGAATCTTTCTAGTTTACCAGGAATAATTCTATCCCAAATTTTTTCTGGTTTACCCTCTGCTTTTAATTCAGCTTCAATAGCTTTTTTAGCCTCTTCAAGTACTTCATCTGTAAGTTGTTGTCTACTAACAAATTGAGGTACATTTTTAAGAGGTTTTCCAAGTCTTACTAACTCTTCATTATCTTTTTTAACTTTTTCAATTCTACCTGCTGTTTCATCAGCTACAAATTGTGGGTCAAAGTCTTTGTAAGAGAGTGTACTTGGACTCATTGCTGCTGCGTGCATTGCAATATTTTTAAGTTCAGCAGTTACTCTTTTTGCAGTATCAGCATCTTCACATTTAGCACCAAGAAGTACAGCTACTCTTGAGTTAGCATGAACATAACCATTAATAGCTACAGTTTCATCATCAGAACTAATCATTCCTGCACGTCTTACTACAAGGTTTTCACCAATCTTAGCAATTTGAAGAGATAGGTACTCAGCAAAAGGTTGTCCATTAATAGTGGAATTATTAATGGCATCAGCATCTGCTAGATTGTTGTCAAAAGCATGTTTTGTAATTTCAGAAACAACAGCTTTGAAAGTATCATTTTGTGCAACGAAGTCTGTTTGAGAGTTAATTTCAACAATAACTGCTTTGTTATCATCTACCTCTATAGCTACAACACCCTCTGCAGCAACTTTACCTGCTTTTTTAGCAGCAGCACCAAGACCTTTTTCTCTAAGCCATGCTACAGCTTCATCAAAATCACCATCAGAAGCAGTTAGAGCTTTTTTACAGTCCATCATACCAGCAGAGGTAGTCTCTCTTAATTTTTTAATATCTTTTGGTCCAAAGTTTGCCATAAATTACGCCTTTTTCTCTTCTGTATTCTCTACTTTTTCTTCAGCTTTCTCTTCTGAAGTTTCCCCTTCTGCTACTGCCTCTTTTACAATCTCTTTTACTTCAGCATCAGATGGAACAGCAGTTGCTGCAACTACTTCTGGGTCTTCTGTTTGAGCCATCATTGCTTCACCAAGTTCAGCATCGGCAGCTGGTGCATTTTCAGCATCGAGACCCTCCTTTTCAGCCAATTCAGCTTTACCTTCAATAATTGCTTCAGCCATCTCTTTACAGAAAAGGTTGATTGAACGAATCGCATCATCGTTTCCTGGAATTGGGTAGTCAACAACATCAGGGTCACAGTTAGTGTCAAGTGGTGCAACAACTTTCATACCTAATCTTCTTGCTTCTTTTACTGCAATATGTTCTTTTACAGCATCAATAACAAACATCATTTCTGGAAGTTTTTTCATGTGTCTGAAACCTTCAAGGTATGCAGAGAGTTTCTCTTTTTTTCTAATAAGCATTAGAGCTTCTTTTTTAGTTAAAAGTTCAATTTGACCATTCTCTTCCATCTGCTCAATGATTTCAAGTTTTCTAATAGATTTTTTCATTGTTGGGTAGTTTGTTAACATTCCACCTAACCATCTTGTAGAAACGTAAGGCATTCCACATCTCTCGGCATGTTCTTTAACTGCTGAACGAGCTTGTTTCTTTGTCCCAACAAAAATAATTGTTTGACCCTCTGATGCTGCTGTTTTTACTACATTATAAGTATATTTGAAATATCTAAGTGTTTTTTGTAGGTCAATAATGTAGATGTTTTTTCTCTCACCGAAAATGAATCTTTTCATTTTTGGATTCCATCTTCTAGTTTGGTGTCCAAAGTGTACACCACATTCTAATAAATCTTTCATTGTTACCATATTTTGCTCCTCGCAAA
>JALUKJ010000453.1 GCA_027056615.1 Campylobacteraceae bacterium
TCTGTTTACTATATGGTTTTGAATCCTCTGCTGATGCAGTGCTTGTTACTAACAGTAGTGTTGCTAAACCTGTAGCGATTTGAATCATTGTACTCTTTTTCATTTGACATCCTTTGTAATAGTTATTCTTTTTTATACTATTTAGCAATAGGTACATACGCGTACCCATCATTTTGGGCATCTATCAATCCTGTCATGGCATTGTGTACCACAGTAATAAATGGATAAAATGCCTCTTTTTTAAGATTATGATGTTTCATACCTGCCCCACAAACCCAAAATTCTACATTATAGTCATTGACCAATTCATTAAATGCTTTTTGTAATTTCTTTTTATTTTTGACCAAAATAGGTTGAAATGCATAAGCTGTATTGTTTAAATCTTCCATGAAAAATTTATAAGCATCTCCATGCACTACTACACGAACTTTAAATTGTTCATGCTTGGTTTTATAATATTCTGTATTGGAAATGATATTATGTATCAATTTTTTTTGGACTATTTTAATATTTCCTGTTGTTAAGTCATAAAGTGCTTTTTTTACACCCACTTCATTGTCTGCAAAGAGTATAGAAGTACTCATCATTATCATCATTAAAATATAGATTGTTTTTTTCATTAAAATATTTTCCCTAATTTTTTGAAAAGAAGAAGAGATACCTAAAAAAGGTATCTCGGAGTTTAAAACTTGAGTGTTGCTTGTACCGAAAGAAGGTCACCAGTATTGTCTAATACTTTTTGTGCTTTCGCATTGTTTGGAGCATCTGCGTCTCTAAATGCATAGTTCACATCTATTCTTGTAGGACCTTTGAAATGATAAGAGAGTCCAAGAGTTGTTGTTTTAAACTTTCTCTCATCTGCTGTGGAATTAGTAAGACGATTTAGGTAATCGTATCGTACCATTGCTTCCCACTTTTTAGGAACAAAGAAATATTGTAAATTTACATATCCACCATCGGCTTCATTCTTTTTATCGGCTGCAATCTGGTATTGCCAATCTGCACCAAAAGGGTCAGCATCTATATCTTTTGCACCATTGTAAATCATACCTTTGGCTTTGATATACTCTGCACCTACACGCAAACCATCATGAAAATAGTTTACACCAAGACCATAACGCTCTCTGGTATACTCTTCATTGTTAAGTTCTCTTTTACCATTTTGGTACCAAGCAAAGCCTTTAAGAGATTGAGTATAGTAACCTTTACCTTTTCCAAAAAGATGTTCACTTGCAAGGTATCCATAGTAAGTTGGTTTTCCTGAAGCATTAGAAGAACCCATACCTGTACCACTACCTACCATACCTGCCCATGTTAGGGTTGTTTTGTCTGCTATTTTTGCAGTATGGAAAAGCTCTATACCTCTATCACGGTAAGCACCGACTGATTGCTCTGGAGCTGCCTGAAAAGTACCTGAACCTGCTTTTATCTCTCTTGCATTGTTAGGTAAAAAACGCTCTAGCAGTAGTTGATTTCCTGCTGTAGAAAAGTTTCTGTAGGTTGATGCAAATACGGCTCTTAATCCCTCTTCACTTCCTGGGTATTTGAACTGTCCTACTCTTGCATTAAAGTATGGAATACCTCTATAGGTGATAGATGCGTCGGTAAGATAGTTGTTTGATGCATGTCCTGCTGGTTTAGTAATACCATCTTCTCCAAACTCTGTCATAAAGAAATAATCTAGTTTGTTATCTTTATCCACCATACCACGAACTGCCAATCTAGCACGGTTAATTTCAAAGCCAGATTGTGAATTTAAATTTGGAGTCAACATAGAAAAAGGTGTTAAATTCAATCCAGTTTTTGGATCCTTATTTGGAATAAAAATATCTCCATAGTTCTCTTGATACCCTGCTTGAATAAAACCCCAAAAATGAGGTTTAGTATTATGGTTTTCTACTTTTTTACCATCTTTTTTAATAAATGAAGGTTCTGTACCTGCACCAGAGAGCCAATCTGTAGCCTGTACGTTTACAGAAAGAGCAGAGATAGCCAACAACGATAAAATGATTTTGTTTTTTTGTAATGTTTTCATTGTACTTTCCTTATTTTATATTAAACTTCTTGCAAAACTAGGAACCGATGGCTTTCACCCCAAGGGTATTTCCGATGGGTAGCCTCGTCTTATTCGGGACTAAAGTCTCCGATTCCAAAGAGTTTTGCAAGATATCTATTTTTATTTTATTTTTTTATCTCCACGAATTTTGTCTATGTCAAGACCAAACTGTTTAAAGTTACTTCTAACAGAGTGTTTCTCTTCATGTACTTTTGAGTTATAGTAACCCATTTTCTCTGCAGGGAATAGACCTTTTTTCAAGTCAAAGTCAGCTCTCTCTTGTCCATCTACATACAACATAATGTCTGCTGCTTCTTGGTCTTTAAGTGTTCCACCTTGACCCAATGGCATATTTGACTGAACCCATGCTGCACCTTTGTTAAGTTTACTCATACCTGCACCTGTGTTGTATGCTAACCACTCACCTTTATTGTTTTTACCCCATAGTGGTGGAAATGTTCCTACACCTGCACCATCTTTTCCATGACAGGATGCACATTTTGCTTCAAATAGTTTTTTACCATTCACATAGTTTGCATGTGTTGCTTTTTTCTGAATTTTTGCAAAATGTTTAGCACCATGCATCCATCTATCAGCATTTAATGGACTACAAGGTATTTTTGAATTCATTTTCATAGGCATACCTGTTGAGAGCCATGTAACATATGTTGCCATAGCAACAGAAGCTTCTGTATCTATAATAGGTCTCTTACCATTCATACTTCTCATAAAACAGTTGTTAATTCTGTCTTGTAAACTTTGAATGCTTTTTTCTCTTTTAGAATATGCTGGAAAAGAAGTTGCCGTTCCTATAAATGTACTTATGCCTAGTCCTGTACCAGGTTTACCATCACTCCCTTTAAGGTGACAACTTTTACATTGGAGTTTGTTTCCTACAAGGTCTTTTGTAAGAGGATGGGTGTCTGTTGTATTTAAAATAGCCTCTCCAAGTTTTACCATACGTCCTAACTCTCCATCAGGATAAGCTTTTGGTGCTTCTGTAGGTGTTGCCATAGCATTTGTAGCCATTACTAATAGTGCGATTGCACTTAGTGAAAGTTTTGTTAAATTTGTTTTCATTTGAATCTCCTTAGTTTGTTTAGAAGATGATAACCTAAGCAACGTAACTTTTACGTAACTTTTATATAACTTTCATAAAATAATTAAAATTTTTATTTAAAAAATTTATAAGAAAAAGTAGAGCCTATATTAAACTCTGTATCTATCGTTAGTGCAATATTGTTTTTATCGCAGATATGTTTTACAATGCTTAGTCCTATACCAAAACCCCCTTGAATAGTGTCTTCTCGGGAGTAACGCTCAAATATTTTTTTACTGTCTTTTATGCCTACACCTTGGTCTTTGACGCTAAATAGAAGATAATTATTTTCTCTATAAAGCCTAGCAATTATTTTTGTGTTTTTGGGACTGTATTTTATGGCATTAGAGAGGGTATTGTCTATTATTCTTTGTAACTCTATTCGATTTATATTGAGCAATAAATCCTCTTCTATATCATCTTCAATAGAGATATTTTTTATCATAGCTAAATCTAAAAAAACATTAATTCGATTTTTTAAAAGATGTGAAAAATTTAAATTTTCTGGCTTATACTTTACTTGTTTGTGTTTTATGTGGTACTCAATATCTTCATAAATTAAAATCATACTCTGCATACTGTTGTAAAGTCGTTGAAGAACTTTACTATCTTCTTTCTCCCGTAAAAACTCTAAATTAAGTTGCATCACCCCAAGAGGCGTTTTGAGTTCATGCATAGCATCGTTAAAAAATACTCTTAAATACCTATTTGTTTTTTCAAATGGGCGAAGACTAATTTTTATAAAGAAAAGTGTCATAAAGAAAACAATAGCTCCTAAAAAAAGTGTGGCAATAAATGCTTTTGTATAGATATTTTTATAGGAGAAGCTCTTAGCAATTATAAGTTTATCTGCTTGAAGTCTATTTGGGCTTAAAAGAATCTCTTTAGAGATTACTTCATCTAAACTTTTATTTAAGGAAATAGTGTTACAAACTGCTTTATCTGTTGCAAAGAGTAGTTTACTACTGCTACCATAGAGACATGAGTTGTAAAAGAAGGAGCGAGGGAAATTAAATCTATGTTTATTGGTTCTTGAAAAATCATAAATACTCTTCTCCACCCCATAAGCATAATGTTGTAAATTTTGCATCTCTAGCAGTCTATAACTTTTTTTCTCTACAGAGATATAAAAATATGCAGGAATACTCACCACAAAGATAATGAGCATAGAGTAAAAAAATGCTAGTGTGTAGATATATCGTTTATCTTTTTCTATCAATTTTATACCCAAAACCTTTTTTATTGACAATAAATGATGCCTCTGTTTTATCGCGTATTTTCTTAATACACATACGAATATCTGCTTTTGTTATCAGTTTCTCTTCCCAAACATCTTCCCACAACTGTTTTGTGGAAACGTATTCACCAAGATTGACGATGAGATGCTCAAGAACCTTTTGTTCTTTTTGCGTCATTGAAATTTTCTTATCTAAGTGAAAAAGTTTTCCATTTATAAGATTAAATCTGTAGCCATCGTTAAGAATTAGCTCTTCCTCATTTGACTGAAGATAAAAAAGCTTCAAAACATGTTCGACACGGTACTTTAACTCTTGTGATGCAAAGGGTTTACGAATATAATCATTGCAACCAAGTTCATAACCTATGCTTAAATTATCAATATCTGTTAAAGAGGTCATAAAAATAACAGGTGTCTCATCGCTCTTCTCACGCAGAAGCTTTAAAATATCATAACCACTCTTTCCTGGTACTCGAATGTCCAAAAGTAATAGGTGGTAGTTTTTAAAATAGAGTGCATCCAGTACTTCATCTCCATTTTCAAAACTCTCAACAGAGTAACCTAAAGATTCTAAATACTCCTGAATGGTCTCTTTATAACTAACATCATCTTCTAAAAGCAATATTTTCATTGAATAACAACTCCTGAACTGTTTACTTCCTTTGTGGTTAACTCATTATGTGTTGTAATCATAAGGGGTGTACTATTCTCAAAAACAATGACAAAATAACCCAGATTTTTATTTTCAAGATTTTTGATGCTAAAGTAAGCAAAGGCATATTTATCTTGTGCAAAATAACCTGAACTCTGTAGGTTTTGTAGATTTGATTTCTTTAGACTTTCATAACTGTGTTGGTCATAGTTCTTGTTGACCAAAAGATATTGATTAAAAAGAAGAGGATTGTTTTTTAAACTTGTTGCGATATTGAGATATTTTTTATCTAAAAGAATAAAGAGAGCATAGCCATGTGTAGAGAGTGTTTTTCTTAAATGTTCAAAATTTTCAATCACCTCAATTGAGCCTACAAAAGAGCCATTTTTTAAAATGGGAGAGATGGCTTTAATATTTAATCGTTCTCCAACTTCAATAGAGACCAACGGTTTACGCTGTTCTTTTACTAAAACCAACCCTTCCCGAAAAGAAGCAAGTGGACGATTTTTAACAGAGTAATCCCAACTTCTTAGGTAGGTATGCAAATTTTTATCATGGACTTGTACCTCAAAACTATAGCCCTGCAACTTTTTTAAACTTTTAATCTTCTGTTCAATAAGCTCAAATGCTTTTTTCCGTTTATTATTATAAAAAGTTTCTAAAAAAGTTTTATCTTGTGCCAAAAGTAAAGAGAGAGAAAGTGCATGTTGCTCCTCCTCTTCGAGTAAGTTTCGTGTCAAAAAAAGTGCATTGTCCAGTGAATGAAGTGTCTCTTTTTTAGAGTAGGACTCTTGTAAAGTATAGACAGAGTAAAAGGAAAGCGAGAGGACAATAAGGGTAAAAACAAAGACTATCTTACCAATTTTGCCTATTAATTTATCAATTAGATTCAATTTCTCTGCTTCTTTGTTTTTGTTTTATTATAGCATATTGATATTAATAATATAAAAAATTTATCTAGGAGTCTGTTAAATATATATGGTTGAATCAATTTAGATAAAGGAAAGCATCATTATAAATTGATTTTTAAAAGCAACACCATAGCCAAAAACCTCACCCAGTTTCCCCATGAATCAAAGAGAAATTGGCAATTTGGCTAATGTCATTATAAATTAAAATGTCATCAGGGTTTTTGCCATATAATTTTAATACT
>JALUKJ010000454.1 GCA_027056615.1 Campylobacteraceae bacterium
TAGAGAGAAGAGTAGTCTTTCCACTTCCACTAATACCTTTTAAGATAACACATTCACCCTTTTTAATATGTAGATTTATATTAGTAAGGATTTTACTCTCACTATTTTCATGGTAAAAGCTTTTAGAGAGATTTTCTACAGTTATCATAACATCGCCTCTTTAGGATTGGTTACAGAGACTCTCCATACAGGTATGATTACTGCTGTTATAAACGGTAGAGCATAGAGTAGAAATATGGAACTTAGAGTTGCCATATCGACAACAGGGGTAAACTTAACACTATTGTAGATGTTTTGAGAGCCTAAAAATATGTTTTTAAGCAGAGGGGCATCAAATATAAATACAAAAACATAAGCCATAAAGACCCCTACAATAAAGGAGGTAACTATAATTATAAATGTCTCCATAAATTTGAGTTTTAGAACATCGTTAATACTCCAACCCAAAGCTCTAAGCAGTCCAATATTTCGTTTTTCTGTTGAGTAGACCATATTGTAGCGTTGATATAAGATAAGTGAAAAGGTCATCAACACAATTAAAAAGAGAATAAGAAAAAATCCACCTTTGTAGTTATATAGATTTTGGTATGACTTTTTGACCTCATTTTTATTGACTACTTGTAGGTCATAGTGTAGTGCTAAGAGTTTATCGTTTATCTCTTCCCATTCAGAGGGATTTGGCACATTAAATCCAATATCGGTAACCTCATCTTCTCTATAACCTAAAACTTTACGAGCTAAATCAATGGGCATAACAATCATATCGTTTGTTAAAAGTTGGGTATCTTTAGGAAGAGTATTAAAGATTTTAACATCTACAAACTCACCTTTGGGTGTTAAGAACTTATAGCTTTTATTGTAAAAATGCTTTTTTAGATACTCTTTTACTCCCACACCTACTAACATCTGTTTAGTTTTCAAAAACTCTTTAACATCAATATCTTTCATAACTTTTTCTAAAACTTTATGGCTCTGTTCTTCAAAAAAGTCAACTCCTACAACCAAACAAGATTTCTCTTTAGTTTTAAAAAAATAGCGTCCATAGACTCTTGGAGTTACTTTTGTAATACCATAAATATCAACCAGTTCGTCACTCCAAGTTAACGGAACAGGAACACCTTTACCACCTTGTAGACGTGTAACAACAAAGTCAGGTTGTGCTTTTAGAGTCTGCTCTAGTGAAAAACGGATAGAAGAGGAGAGAAACAGAACAGTAGAGAGTAAAAAGATTAATAGTATAGAGATAACAATAACACTAATATGTTTATGTCGCTCTTTAAAAAGTTGTAGTGTTAAAAAGTGCAAAAATGGGCTATTCATAGACAAAATCCATCTTTTTTAAATTTGGCATATCTGGGTAAGTTGGATTATAAAGAGATTCATCATAAGCAACAGATAGTGAGAGTTTTGATTGGTGAGTAAGCTCTGTTATATTTTGGAGTGCTTCTATGTTCTCTTTTTTAGGAGATTGCCAATAGTGCAGAGTTATACCAACAATCATACCCATTAATATAAGATTTAAAACTAAAAAAGATTTTATCATTCATTATACTCAATACCATCAAGTGCCATTACAATTTTAGGAGTAATATCTTGAAACTCAATAATCTTTTTACCTTTGTGGTCTTTCATAAAGTTTTGAGCCTCTTTTTCAGTCTCAAAAGGCACTAACTCCTCACCCATTGGTCCATATATATCAGAACCAATAACATAAAAGGCTTTTTTAGCATTAATCCCTTTTAATGTATAAAAATCTGTTACTT
>JALUKJ010000455.1 GCA_027056615.1 Campylobacteraceae bacterium
TTTTTTATTTTTTTTGTATCTACTTTTGAGGAATAAATAATTGGCTTATTTTTGGGTTTTTCGACAGCCTACTGTAGACCCCTGCTTTTCAGAGTGACCTAAGCCAGAGTTGTGTCCTACTTCGTGAGCTGTTACATAGCCCCCACAACCAATAGTAACATGTGCATACATGTACTTCTCTACCCATGTTGCATTTGGATCTCTAAGATAGTTGTTTTGATAAGCAATACCACAAACACCATCATGTGCATAAGGTCGCATCATCACCACATTATCTGCCCCAACATCATTTCTAAGTTTTGCAATGGTTTCATCTTTACGAATGCTTCCCAAAACAGTTCCTGATGTTGCTGAATCATTCATATCATACTGTTGAACCTTTACAGCATTCATGGTTACATCTAATCCTGAATCTTTGTAGATTTTATTGGTCGTTTCAATAAGGTGGTCAATTCTAGTCTCAACATCTCCATCATACTTATCTGCTGCACCTTGACTATAGATAACAAGTGTATCTAACTCAACAGCCGAAGAAGCTGTGGTAATAGTTGCTAATCCTAATACAGTTGCTACACTTAATTTAACTAATCTTTTTGTCATTTTCAATCCTTTTAATCTATTTAAACCTAATTATAAAGAAAAAAGATGTCAAAAGTAAGTTTTTTTGATATTTTTTTAAATATTTTTTATAATTTAACATATAAAGTTATATATAATCTTTTTTCATAAAAAAATGTTCTATACTATGATGTCTTTCTATTTATAATCCCCATCTCTCAAACTCGTAGCCGTAGGGTTTCTCTTCTTTTTTAACTCCATATCAATAAACTCAAACAAATCCAGCTCTTTTTGAGAAGCAATTAGTGATGTACGAATTTTATCGGCTTTATTTAAATAAAGTTTAAAACCATTCTCATATAGTCCTAAACGGGTTGAGGCAGATGTTGAATATGTGGTTAAGAGAGTATCTTTTTTAGATATTTTAACAATATCAGCAAAGAACTCTCTTGTCCAAAGTAGTGGGTTTTGTTTAGGAGAGAATGCATCTTGATAAACAATATCTATCTTCTCTTCTATTTTGGGAACAGACTCTCTTGCATCTCCTAATAAAATCTCTATCTTAAACTGTTCATCTTCATAGTAGAAGTTTTTACTTATCTCTTTTATAATATGCTCTATATTCTCAAATTCAGGTGGATAATCAAAAGTAGAAAGAGAGGCTATAAGCTCCTTATCGAACTCTGGAGAGAGTATGTGAACTTTTGTATTGAGTTGGTTTTGTTGAATATAGTATAGAGTGGTAAAAGTATTATAACCTAAACCAAAACAGATATCTAAAATAGTTAAATGCTCTAGCCTTTTTTTAACAAGAAAGGCAGGTTTTACATGTTTCTCTAAAGATTCATGTAATGCCCCGTCTTTAGTGGAGTGGTAGGCTTCATTAAACTCTTTAGAAAAGAGTGTCTTTGTACCATCTTCACACAACACAAGCTCTTTTTGACTTCGTAATGCTTGATTATACAATGCCTACATTCCTACTTCATCAAGTTCTTTAAATTTAAAAGCTTCCATAATCTCATCAATGGTCTCTTCCTCACGAACACAAAGAACCATCATACCCTCATTCATATAGTCAATATAGCTCTCATATTTATCTTTTAAGATAATAAAGTCTACCCAATCGGTGAACTCTTCACGGTTATTGTAAAACTCAACACTCTTTACAACACCCTCATCAAACTCAACCAATGCCCAAAATTTTG
>JALUKJ010000456.1 GCA_027056615.1 Campylobacteraceae bacterium
TAAATCCATTATGTCCAAAGTACTCATTCATATTGTCAAAGTAACCATGCCCAGCATAGATAAACTTGTTATCGTACCCCTTATCTTTAAAAATCCAACCCATACCAAACATATTGTGATTGTCAGGACGTTTTATTATGCTTCGTCCTGCTGTTGGAGGAACTGACATTGTTACAGCTTCCATTCCCCGAACAGTTCTTGTACCTGTAGCAAAAAAGTTAGAGAAGAATAGAGACTTTTTAGTAAGTTTATCTAAATGAGGCGTTAATTTTCGCTTGTCACCATAGACTCCCATATATGAAGCACTCATACTCTCTATCATTACCAAAATTACATTATGTCTCTGCTCTTTACCCTTGGCTTTAATCTCTCGTAGAGTAGTGTTTAAATCACTAGAGACAAACTTACTATTGTTGCTTTTTACCAACTCTCTATAGTGAGTTAACACTTTTTTAATATCTTGTGTTTTATAGAACTCATTATAATCTAGCTCATTATTTCTAAAAGCACTAAACAGAGAGTAGAAACCATTTTTTGCTAACTCTTGATTATATCTGTTTTGTGAAACAGATGTGGCAATGCCTTGCTTATTTAAGAGTACAAAAGAGGCAAAAGGAACAGCCAAAAGTAGAATTGTGACTCCTAAACGTGACTTATAGGTACTACTATCTTTAAAAGTACTCTCCCAAAAGTTACTCTTTTTAAAGAGAAGATAAAAAATCCCAGCTGTAATAACAAAAATGACACTAAAAAGCAGAGGCATAGGGTAGGACTCTTCAATATTGTGAATTACCTCATGTGTATAGACTAAATAGTCAACGGCAATAAAGTTAAACCGTTTTCCAAACTCATTCCAAAAGAACCACTCTGAAAAGCTATTAAAGACTACTAAATAGACTATAAAAAAGAAAAATGCAGTTGCAATTACTTTGTGAACTTTAGAGTTAAAAATTTTGGTAGGAATTAAAAATAGATAGATAACAAAAGGGATTATGTAGTAGAAAAATGCCACAATGTCATAAAATAGTCCTACTCCAAAAGCTTTGAGTAATTGAACAATATTTGTATCAATAAGTGGAAAAGAGTAGAGTAAAAGACTCAACCTAGAAAAGAAACTAATAGTGACAAATAGTATAAAAAAATACCATAAAAATCTATATCGGCTCATATAATTAATCCTTTAAATAAAAAAGCTATCATAACTTAAATTACTTTTATTTTAGTAATTCTTTTAACTATATTTGTATTAGTTCTAAAAAGCTTACAAAATATATTGTAAAATTTTAAATTCTTTGCTAGAATCAATTAAAAAGAATATTTATGAAAAGCTCTAAAAATAGTACTTTAAATAGTAAACAAATTATCAAAGATACAAAAAAAGTTTTTTTAAAAAAAATTGAAAAATTGGAGCAGGGTGAAAAAAATGAACTACTGAAGCTTTATATGGAAGTATTGAAAGAGTTGAAGATATGAAAATATTGAATCTTAGATATAAAAATGTTAGTTCCCTAAAAGGTGAAGGAGATATTGACTTCTCTCATGCATGTTTTAAAGATGGTCTTTTCCTTATTACAGGTGTAACAGGTGCTGGAAAAAGTACTCTACTAGATATTATCTGTATGGCACTGTATGCTCAAACTCCAAGGTTAAAAAATAATCATTTGGCATTTATGACTCAAAATAGTGAAGATTCATTTTGTGAACTACACTTTGAACTAGACAATATAATCTATTGTAGCCTTTTTGCTCAATATTATGAGGA
>JALUKJ010000457.1 GCA_027056615.1 Campylobacteraceae bacterium
GCATATATTACGTGCATTTAGAACATGTGCTAAAAACTCATCAAAATCTTGTAGGTGAGAAGCACCACAACATGAAGCCTCTTCTAAAATAGTAATTTTGATACCTAATTTATCAGCTACTGCAAGTGTAGATGACAATAACTCTGGTGTTGATTGTTTTGCTGTACACCCAGTAAAGAGTGCATAGTGTAATTGTTCGCTCATCATTTTCTCCTTACAGCTTATTGGTTTGTGAAATTTCAATTAGTTTTTGAATTTCAGAAAGATTTCTAGATTTTGGTACATTGTCTACCCATGGAAGAGCATCATCCCAATGTATTTTTCCTGCTTTTATCATTTTTACGGCTGTTGTTAGGTGTTTGTACATTCCTAAATAACCCTCAGAGTAGACAACAATATCTGCTTCATCTAAGAAACCATGTTTTTTAATACTTCTTACAAATCCTTCAGCGTGACGTGTTGCTACATTTGAAACAGCTACACCTCGTTCAAACTGCATATTGTGAAGTTTTCCAATTTTTTCAATAGGGTTAATCTCTTTTGGACACGCTTCAGCACACTCGTAACATTTTACACAATCCCAAACACCTGAACCACTTTGAGCTGTAATCTCTAAACGTTCATCTCCTGCTGTATCACGTGTATCTACTGTAAATCGGTAAGCAGCATTAAGAGCAGCAGGTCCAAGGAATGCATCGTTTGCTTCAAGAGCAGGACAAGAGTAGTGACATGCACCACATTGAATACAAAGGTCAGAATCTAAGAACTTGTTAAACTCTGCAAGGCTCTGTTTTGTCTCATGCTCTGGGTGAGACTCAACATCTGCAACCACATAAGGTTTAACAGCTTCATGTTTTGCCCAAAAGTCACCTTTGTCAATAATCATATCTTTAACTGCACGTTTTTTTGAACTTGGCTCTAAAACAAGCTCATTGTCAAAAAGGTCGAGAAGCTCAATAGCATTCTGTTTACAAGCAAGGGTAGCTTTACCATTAACTTTAATGGCACAGGCTCCACAAATACCATGACGGCAAGAGCGACGGTAAGAGAATGAACCATCATGCTCCCACTTGATTTTATTCATAAGGTCAAGAATCAGTTCATCTTTTCCCACTTCCATGGTATAACTCTTATACGACGGAAGATAGTCAGTTTCAGCATTAAATCTAAATGCTTTTATAGTTACTTTTCTAGTATTGCTCATCATTACCTCCTTAGTATTTTCTTTCCATTGGCTCAAATTTACCTTGTGTAACTTCTCCCCACTCTTGTGTCATGTTATATTCTTTATCCATATATGCATAGGTGTGCTTCATAAATCTCTCATCGTCTCTTGTTGGGAAATCTTCACGGTAGTGACCACCACGACTCTCTTCACGGTTTAACGCACCATCAACAATAAATTTAGAGAACTCTAACATGTGACCAAGCTCTGTAGCCTCTTGTAGGTCGGTGTTAAATGTTTTTGATTTGTCGTCAAGTCTAATATCTTTAAATCGTACCAAAAGCTCATCAATGAGTTTAAGTTGACGCTCTAGTGACTCTTTGGTTCTAAATACACCTGCATCAGCTGTCATACCAATTTGAAGCTCTTCTCTAAGCTTTGGTACACGCTCTTTCCCGTTAGAGGTTAATAAGGTGTTCATCTCATTAAGTGTATTTTTGGCATCTGTCTCTGTTGCTTGGCGTAGCTCAATACCCTCATTAAGTGTTTTAACCATATTTTCACCAGCATGACGACCAAAAAAGAGTGCTTCAAGAAGTGAGTTAGCACCTAATCTGTTTGCACCATGAACAGATACACAAGAACACTCACCAGCAGCGTAGAAACCTTCTACTAAATCACCTGATGCATTTTTCTTTACTTGACAATTAATATTAGTTGGAATACCACCCATTGAGTAGTGTGCTGTAGCAGAAATATGAATTGGCTCTTTTAACATATCTTGCCCTTGGAAAGCAATTGCTAGTTCACGAAGTTCTGGAAGACGAGTTAAGATAATCTCTGGGTCAAGGTGAGTTAAGTCAATATTGACAGATTGTCCATCTTTACCAACACCTTTTCCTTGACGTACCTCTTCCATAATAGCACGACTTACAACATCACGAGAAGCAAGTTCCATTGCATTTGGAGCGTATTTACTCATAAAACGTTCACCCTCAGAGTTATATAGACGACCACCCTCACCACGAGCAGCTTCAGAGATTAGTACTCCTGAACCACCAAGTCCACTTGGGTGGAACTGAACAAACTCCATATCTTCAAGAGGTAAACCGTGACGTGCAACAATAGAGAGAGAATCACCTGTATTTGCATGAGCATTAGAGTTAAATCGGTATGCTCTTCCATGTCCACCTGTAGCAAACATAGTCACTTTTGCATTAAAAATAGCAGGTTGCGAAGTTCTTAAATCGTAAGCAACTACACCTGAAACTTTTCCATCTTTATAGATAAGGTCAGAACAGTACCACTCATCAAAAACTTCTATCCCTGCTCTATGTGCTTGTTCATAGATAGTTTGAAGTAGTGTAAGACCTGTTCTATCTTTTGCATAACAAGCTCTTGGTTTACTCTGTCCACCAAAAGGACGAATAGCAATATCTCCCTCTTCATCTCTTGAAAATACTGCACCCATTCTCTCTGCCCAACGAATAGTCTCTGGTGCTTTGCTACACATAAGCTCAACACAATCTTGGTCTGCAAGATAATCAGAACCCTTTACTGTGTCAAACTCATGAAGTTCCGTACTGTCATCTCTACCCAAAGCAGCGTTAATCCCACCTTGAGCAGCTCCTGAATGGCTTCTTAGTGGATGTAGTTTTGTAATTACAGCTGTTTTTTTCCCAGCTTCTGTCAGCTCTTTTGCCGCTGCTAAACCAGCGAGACCAGCCCCAACAATAACTGCATCGTATTCATGTATCATAATGCCCATGCTATGCGTTCCTTTTAAATTAAGAATTTGCAATGATTATAGCCTAGAGGCGTGTAAGGTGTGTTTATTATGGGGGTTATAGAGTATTTGATTTTGATTATGTTACAATTTTTCCAAGATTGATAAGAGCTTAAAATAATTATTATAAGTGTAGATATTCTCTACACTCTATTTGCCAAAAAATTTATAAAAGAAGTTTGGAATTAGTTTTAAAGGGCTTCTTGTTAAAGCAAGATTACCTTTTGTTACATCTTTAGTAAGTGTAGTTCCTGCCCCTATCATAACATCATCTTCTATGGTAACGGGGGCTACAAGTTGTGAATCTGAACCAACAAATACATTTTTACCAATAATGGTTTTATATTTATTTTTTCCATCATAGTTACAAGTAATCACACCAGCCCCAATGTTAGAACCCTCGTCTATGGTACTATCACCAAGATAAGCTAAGTGACCAGCCTTTACTCTTGTAAGGGTAGATTTTTTAACCTCTACAAAGTTTCCTACATGTGTACCTTTTAGATGTGAAAGTGGGCGAATACGTCCCATTGGACCTACATCTGAATCTTCAATAATAGAATCTTCAATAACAGAGTTAGTTTTAATATGAGCATTTATAAGTTTAGAAGCACCTAGAATAGTAACACCATTTTCCAATATAGACTCACCCTCAAAAGTAGCACGACAATCAATATAGATACTATCAGGAAAACGCATAATAACCCCAGCCTCCATAAGCTCTTTTTTAATACGGTCTTGCATAATTATCTCAGCTGTTGCAAGGTCAAATTTGGAGTTAACCCCTTTAAATTCCTCCTCTTTTACATATATAGGACGTACTATTTTATCTTCATCGACAGCCATTTTAATAATGTCTGTTAAGTAGTACTCCTCTTGTGCATTGTCATTTGAGAGTAGGGGGATGTAACGGTTAAGAAGTTGGCTGTTGACACAGTAGATACCTGCATTAACGGTTTTAGTCTCTAGTTGTGTTTTATTACAATCTTTCTGCTCAACAATCTCTTTAACTTTTCCATTTTCAATAATTACACGACCATAACCATTAGGATTATCAAGTCTAATAACCGACATATTAATATCTGCATCTCCATTGGTTAAAGCCAAGAGAGAGTCTTGTGTAATAAGAGGCATATCTCCATTTAAAATAAGGGTCTTTTCATATTTAGTTGTTACCCCTTTCATTGCTCCACCAGTTCCAGGGAAGTTCTCTGCATCTTGTATATGAAAATTTATATTTGAGTACTCTGCTTCAATTGCCTCTTGAACTCTTTGTGCTTGGTGGTATAGAACAACAGTAATGTCATCTGAAATTTTTTGACCTGCGTCAATGGCATGAGAGAGCATTGATTTACCTGAAATAGTATGAAGAATTTTTGGGGTAGTAGATTTCATTCTACTACCTTTACCTGCGGCTAAGATAACGATACTAATAGACATATTGGGAACCTTATATTAAGAATATATTATTTTTTGTGATTATTATAGTATACTTTTGAAAAAAATGAGGTTAGAGAATGAAAAAAGTTGGGATTAAATTTTTACATTATATTGACTACGAGCCATTTGAGTCTTTTCAGTATCTGCTTGATTATGATTTTGATTATTTTGATTTGGAAGAGTATGTTGAAAAAGGAGAGATTTTAGAGCTTGATTTGGAAGATGAGGATGAAGAGGATAGGGCTGATGATATAGAGGTTTTAAATGAGCTTTTGGGTGAGTTTGATAAACAAGATATAAAATATGAGCTTTTTGTTTTTGAGGATGAATGGAGAAGAGAGGAATTAAAAAACATCTCTTAAATTAAGCTAAAATCCTGTAGGTTCGATTTCATCGAACAAAAAATTAGAACCCGTAAAGCAATCCGTTCGATGAAATCGAACCTACGGATTTTGAATTATCACTCCCCACGAATCTGATAAGTAATATCTCCTGCACCAAAGGCAGTAATTAAATCTTCACGATACTCTTGAATAATATTGTTATCTTTAATAACCTGCACCACTCCATCTTTTCGTGTAATACTATCTGCCATATGTAACTTATAGCGAGAAAATGCTCCTTTTAGGTCAATGTCTACTTCTAGCTCTCCTGCTGACCATATAGGCAAAATAACTAACTCATCAACACCTTCAAAGCATTCAATAAAGCCTTGTAAATTATCTAATGTTCTACTATATTTATGAGGTTGCCAAATGACATTGAGTTTGTTAAATCCTCTTAACTCTTTATATGCTTTAAGAGACTCTATTGTTACTTTTATCTCTGTTGGGTGGTGACCATAGTCGTCAATAACCACACAATCTTCACTATTTTGGACAATATCAAAACGTTTTTTAATACCTTTATAGTGTAAGAGATTTTTACGAATATCTTCAATTGTCTCACCTACCTCTAAAGCACCTAAAATGGCTAATGAAGCATCAAGTGCAATATGGTTACCAAATCCAAAGACCTCAAACTCCCCAAACTCTTTAAATGTAAATTTAGTATGTGGTTCACCGTTAACTAAGATAAACTCTATATTTCTAATATCTTTACTAGGGTAGAGTCTAATAGCTTCAATATCTAAAGAGGCTAAAAACTCATCTTCAGCATTAATAATACGAACTTTAGCAAGATTTAAAAAATTTCTATAAGCATTATAGAAACGCTCCTCATCATACTCATAATACTCCATATGTTCAGGTTCTACATTAGTCACTATAGCAAGATAAGGGTTAGAGTTTAAAAAGCTCTCATCGCTCTCATCTGCTTCAAAAACTACTTTGTTATTTTCTGCATGGCGAACATTTGAGCCAAACTCTTTAGATATAGCTCCAATAAGTGCGTTAGAGTTTGGAATAAGTGAAGATAACATAGCAGAAGTTGTACTTTTTCCATGTGCTCCACCAACAGCATATACCTCTTTATCTCCTAAAATACTCTTAAGTGACTCTTTTCGAGAAAGAAGTTCTATTCCAAGCTCTTTAGCATGTTGATATTCGGGATTGTTTGGGCGAACAGCTGCTGAGTATATAACTTGGTCGACTCCCTCAACAGCATCAGCATGATGAGGTATGGTAATTTTTGCTCCAAAGTTTAAGGCTAAGTCATTTGTGATTTCTGTCTGTTTAATGTCAGAACCTGAGATTTGGTGACCATCGTTGGCTAGAAGTTTTGCTAAGGCAGAGAGACCAATGCCCCCTATACCTATAAAGTGTATTTTCATA
>JALUKJ010000458.1 GCA_027056615.1 Campylobacteraceae bacterium
TACCAACACCAGAACAAGTAGAAGCAATGATGATAGAGAAGATGGGGGCTTTACCTCAATCTTTAAATTCAGCAAAAGCGATTGACCCACGATTTTTAATTGAACAAGCGATGAGTAGCAAGTTTAGTGTTCAAGATGAAAAAAATCCATTTGACCCTAAAACCTCTATGATGTTGGCTTTGGCTACTTCTATTACTTTAGGAAGTGATGAGTGTGTTATGGAGCAAACCAAAATGCTTAAAAAGATGGGAATAACAAAAGAGGAGTTAGCTTATTTGGTTAAAATTGTAAAACATGCTCACTCTAGTGCTGTTATGGGAAATGCAAAAATGGCATTTGATACATTTGAGAGTTAATTTTTGACCAAATACCTACAACGAAAAAAACGCTATATAAAAAGTGTCAATATAGCGTTTTTAGTTATTCCTATTCTCCTACTTCTTCCTCTTTTAGAGTGGTATTTAGATTTGCAAGAGAGTGCTTTTTTTACTCAATATTATGATGAGATTTTAGTAGCCAATATTTTATATATTGTATTAGCAAGGTTTTTACTGCTTGATAGTGCCATATTTATTTTTAGTCGCTCAAAATACCATGTACATGTAGCACTGATTCAAGTGGTTTTACTCTATTTAGAGATAACACTTGTGACGATTGTCTATTATGCTATTGTATTTAATATCTTTGACCCCTTTTCACTGTTTCATTTAAGTGCCTCATTTACACCTGAAAATATGAAGGATATTCAGGAACATAGCTTTATAACTTCTATGTATATCTCAACAGTAACTTTTACCACTCTAGGTTCAGGAGATTGGATACCTCAAACATTAATGGCTATGATAGCTGTTATTTCAGAAGTTATTTTAGGGGTTATTCAAGGTGGGGTTTTTGTGGCTATTATTATCTATGCTCATCAAAATAAAGAGACAGATACTTAACGTTCATGTCTCTTAATTTTTTTCCTATTTTGAAAAAGAAAAGGTAAAAAGAAGATAATCTCTAAGACAAAAGCAACCCCAATAGCTTTCCATGTACCATAAGAGTCATTGACCCAAAGCAAACCTCCTGTATTCATACCAAAAAATCCTGTAATGAGTGTTAGAGGTAAAAATATACCCGAAAGAAGTGTTAAGTAATAGACATTTTTATTCATCTTCTCATCTACTTTAGCTCTGTAGAAGTCATAAAAGCTATTGAGTTTATCTATAGCTACCTGTGCTAAATCTTGAATACGTTTAAAATGCTCATAAATATCAGCATACGCTAACTCTTCAAAAGAGTTACTCTTTTTACGTTTATGGTGAGAAATAAAGAGTTCAAAAGAGAGTTCAGCCTGAAATAAAAGCCGATAGATAAGTGAAATATCTTTTTTATAGACTAACCACTTTTGCATAAAATGAGTATCTAATTTAGCTTCATAAAGACTCTCTTCTAACTCATCTATCTCATAATGATACTGCTTTATCTCTTTTATCAAATCATCTGTTTTGCTATCTAAAAATTCATTCATCTCAACAAGAGAGCCTAACTCTTTAAGCTTATTCTCTTTACGCTCATAAAGATATGCCCTATCTTCTTGAATTACAAAAGCATAAGAGACAACATGCACAATATTCTCTTTGAGTTCAGGTAGACGTAGTACTAAAATAACAAACGAATCTTTTGCAATAAAATCTGAAGGGTGTTCAGGGTTTTGAATATCTTCAAGAAGTAGTGGGTCAAGTAGATGAAGCATAAAGAAGTAACCTT
>JALUKJ010000459.1 GCA_027056615.1 Campylobacteraceae bacterium
ATCTGTAATGGTGTTCCAAAATGGGATAAAAACACTACCTTTTACATAAACAGCTACAATAAACTCTCCATTATTACCCCAGAAGGTGAACATAGACAGCTTAAAAACCCTAAAGAGATTAACCATTTTTGGCAATGGCTCTCTAAAACCCCACAAAGAGTTGGTGACAAAATAGACTTCTCTAAAAGTCCAACACTCAAACAGCTAGAGAAGCGTCTGTTAAACACAACTATCAAAATGGGCAATCGACCAGAGACCATAGAGAGCTTTGTAGAGTCTAAATATGGCATTAAAGTAAACGTAAAAAACCAAAAAGGAGAGGTTCGAGTTATTATAGACAAAGATACCAAAAAAGATAAACTCTTCTCTTTACATGAGGCACAAAATATTTTATTTAAGTTGTTGATGTAGATTCCATCTTAAAAAAGCTGACCAAATCTATCTAAATCGTTTACGAAAGTAAATATCAATACTTTGTGACGGTACTGTTTTTTGATGGTGTCCTATATCTACTTTAATATTTTTATTAACATCATACTCTAAAAGCAAAGAGTTACCCTCTTTTGAGTTTTCAATAATTACCATACTATTGTCACTCACCTTTTTACCAACTTGGATAGCATAGCCCTTTCCTGTTCCATCATCTTTAATAAGTACTCTATCTAAATCTACATCATAAGCTAAATCTCTTGCTGCTTGATTCATAATAAAGAGTTGAGCTTCACGTCCGAGTGAACCTTTACCCTTAGTTAGATTTGCTGTAGATACCCCCAAAAGTAGATAAGACAAAATATCTTTTTTAGGTAAAGGTGGATTTGATGAAAAGGTTAATTTTGGGCGTTTAGCATTACCATGAATACCAATTGTAATTAAAATATCAGGTAACTCATAATTTACTTTTAAATCCAATAGAGGGTTAATCTCTTTTGCTCCTCTAAAGACAATATTGGAGTCTACTACTTTAAATACTTTAGGTGGTTGTTCTACTCTACCTCTTATATCTTTCACCTTTCCTAACATTCGTAGGGTTTTACCAAATTTTTTCTTTGCCTTTGTATCAACAGTAAATTTTAAATCAATATCACGTGTTTTATAATTTGCTTCAGGAGCAACAATGCTAACATCAATATAGGTATTTTGAAGGAAATCATCTTCCCCTGCCTTTTTCTCTTTGTCTTTTTTGGTAATAACAATCACATCATTATCTTGCGATGGGTCGAGATATTTAGACTCATAAAATATTTTTAACTTATCTAAAAATAGATTACCTGTAATTTTTTTCTTTTTAAACTTTTGTAAATAGTCAATATTACAACTTAAAATCACATTACCATACTTTGGGTATCCCAATGGTAATTTTGTTACTTTAAATTTTGCTTTTAAATTGTTACTATCACCTTTAGCTTTCACTAAAATATTTGGGTGCATATCTATTAATACATCTCTCTTTTTGCCCAAATATACTAAACCCTTTTGATTAAGATAGAAGCTCTTATTTAAGCGTCTATCTTTAAAGCCTCTTGTTTTAAAGTTAAACTTATTTAGGGTGAGTAACTCTTTATTATAGTGAGCATTTAAATCTAATGATTCAATATTGAACTTTTCAAAAGCTATCTTTTTAGAACTAAGTTGTGCTGTTATAGACTCTCCCTTTAAATGAGCCTTTAATAGCAATGCACCATCTATCTCTTGAATATCAAATGGGTAGAGCTTAGACAACTCTTTTTGCAATGCTTTTATGGAGTTGACCGATAGTTTAGCGTAAATATCTCTCTTTTTTAAATTACCACGTGCATTAAGCTTTAACTCTTTTGTCTTTAGTGAAGCTACTAATCCACTCTGATTGTTTTTTGCATCTATAGCTACTTTAAAGTTTTTATTTGTGGCTACTGCTCCTTTAACTCTAAAATATTGAGTTGAAATTGTAGCATCTCCCTCTAAATTGGCTTTAATAAACTTTCCTTTTAACTCCTCAGGAACTTTTACAATTTTATCTATAAATATCTTTTGAGTATGTAGCTTAAAGATATAGTGGTCATTGTCGCTACTTGTTGCTTTGAGTTTGAGTTTTGGAGAGTTTACCTTTATCAACAGACCATTAACTCCATTCTCTACATTAAGAGCTAGAGGTTGCAAACTATTTAGATTGACCCCAAATGCATTAAAATGTCCAACTTTTAGACTATTTTTAATATGCATTTTTTTAGGTTTTGTATAGTCTCCTGCAAAATGGCTCTTTAAATTTAGCCCCATATCTTTTCCATCAGAATCAACTTTAACCGACCCCTCAACATAATGTTTTTTAAGATTTAACACAACAGGTGACGCATGAAGTGTAATATTTGAGAGTTTTTTATCTTTTAAAAGCTTTGTTTTAGCATCAAGATTAATAGTTAAATTTTCTAATTTCCCCTTAGCTTTTAATTTAACTTTTGTCTCCCCTTGCATAGATATATTTTGCTCTTTTAGAAGAGGGTTAATATATTTGGAGTGAATATTTAAATTGGTATTACTACTTACTAACTCTAGACTCTCCTCTAAATCATTGTAGTTTAGTTTTGCATCTGCATCTACCTTACCATTTGCAACAGATGAACCAAAATCTGTTAATAGTTTAACATTAGTTGCACCACTAAGTGGTTTAGTTAGTCCATGAAGTCGTAAATGCCCCAATGTAAACTCTATATCATTCTGCTTTCCATTTACACCTTTTAGTAGAGTATCAAACTGTATCTCTTTCATGCTTCCACTAGCTATTAGCTTTAGTGAGCTATCACCATCAATAGTAACATTTGACTCTTTTAAAATAGTATTTAAATAAGCTCCATGGGGTTGAAAATTAGATTTTAAATTAAAAACTAGAGTATTGTTAATATCTTTATAGTTCAGTTTAGAGTCTAAATTTACCTCTCCACTAGCAATAGAGGAGTCAAAAATAGTAAAAAGCTTGGCATCTATATCTCCATTAAGAGGTTCTGCATTTCCATCTAGTTTTAAATCTTTTAAATTTAACGCTAAATCGTTCTGCTTTGCTTTTAATCCCTCTATTTTAGTTTTAAAAGTTACCTTTTTCATACTGCCTTTTGCAAATAGTTTAACTAAAGGAAACTTCTCAATAGTAATATTTTGCTCTTTTAACCCTGCTAAGAGATGACTCTCTTTAGGTTTGAAATCTACATCTACATTAAACTTCAAAGAGTTATTTATATCTTCAATATTTAGTGAGGCTTTAGAGTTTAATTGTAAGTTACCAACATTGGAATCAATCTCTCCTTTTAGGCTATTTAAAAGATTTTTCTTTGCAATAGAGTAGTTTCCAAAAGTATTTAATCTTTTACTCTTAATCTTATACTCATTTTGTTGTAGAACTAATCTATTAATAACAACATTATACTCTATATCTTCAAAATCACCATCAGCCTTTATATTTAAAATTGGGTTTTGCTCTAGTGTCACGTTTTGCTCAGACAAAAATCTATTAGCAAAATCCTTTTGAGCTTCTAAGGCTGTTTTTAGATTATAATGCTCTTTATTAAGATTTGCAACAATATCTCCCTTAACAACATTACTATCTACCCAAAGTTTTAAATCTCCTTTATGGTCATCTTTCATATCAGTTTCAAGGTTGTCAATATTTAGTTTTAAACCACTAACATGATACTCTTGATAGTCAATATTTTTGAGAGAGACAAAAGCATGATTAACAATAACTTTGTCAAAAGGGAGTTCTGGTTTAGTACTATTTGACTCTGTGCTACCATTGCTATCAATTAGACTAGAGAGATAATCTTTATCTACCTCTAGACCATCTACAACAAGATTATCAATTTTAAGTACTCTACTCTGTAATGCTCTTAAATCAACCTTTAGGCTTAACTCTTTTAATTTGACATCATTACTATAGTTTACATTTGTAAGTTTAAATCCTGTAAGAAATCCACCCTCTAATTTATCATAACTCACCCCATATTTTGATAATGGTTCTTTAAGAAGTTGCATAAAAGGAGATGGTGTCTCTAGTAAAAATAAGAGTCCAATAGACAAAAATAGTATAAGCAATATAAGCCACGTTAACAGCTTATAAAATAGTGAAGTTAGTTTTATCAAAATACCTGTCCTATTCCTAAATGAAGTGCAAAACCACCCTCAATAGGGTAACCAATATCTAACCGTAAAGGTCCAATAACCGAAAGATAACGAACTCCTACTCCATAAGCATTATACCACTTTCCTGAAAAATCATTAACCTCTTGAGATAGTTTTGATGAGTCAAAAAAGCCAACCACACTAAATAGGTCAGTAAGATAGTAGCGTGACTCAAAAGAGGCATCTATCATACTCAATCCACCAATAGGATACCCCCCTAAATGTTGACCCAAATCACGATACTCATACCCACGGTTACTCATAGCTCCTCCCAAAAAGAAGTGTTTAAATGGTGGTGTAGGCTCTGAGACACTTCCTGCTTTAACTTTTCCTGCAAAAACCATTGGTTTAAACTCTTTAATATATCTTGCTTCACCCATTATCTTTAGGTAATCAATCTCTGAACCTATCTGTTTCATTGACTTTTCTACATATAATGAAGTAAAATAACCATTTTTAGCATCAAGTGGAGAATCACGTTTGTCAATCTCTACCCTATAAAATAGTGAATTAATAAGATAATTACCTACTAAAAAGCTAGGAATATTTGTATCTATCTGGGAGTGTTCCATCTGAAATCCAAAGTAGTGTTCTAACCCAATTAGTGACTTTCCAAAAGTAACACGTTCGGTAAATAGGTTCTCAATATAAGAGTCATAATCCCATTTTGAGTATGAGAGTTCATTTAAAAAACTAAAACGTCCAAGCAGTGGAGTCTTAACCCAAGGGTCATAAAAAGAAGTTCCTATCTCATACCCTCTCTGTGAAAGATGAGACAAAGCCTTAAACTCTCGTAAATTTCCAAAAAAGTTATGGTCAATATACTCTATTCCAGCTCTAGCTCCATCTTCTGTATCGTATCCTATATTTGAAGCAAACTCTTTTGTTTTTCCCTCTTTTAATTTTATATCAATAGGAGCTTTCCCATCACTGTTGTTAAGGTCTGCCTCCATACTAATTTTCTCAAAAACACCCAACTGATAGATATTTTCATAGCTCTCTTCAAGTTTTAACACATTGTATAGTTCACCCTCTTTATAGACTATCTGCTCCTTTATCAGTTCATTGTCAATTTGAGAGGAGTTATTTATCTCTGTTGTAGAGAAGTAGCGTTTTCCACCTTTATCAACAGAGATATTCACATCAACCCTATAATCATCTAAATCAACATAAGCTTTTGCATCCATTTTATAAGCAGGGTAACCATGTTGCTCTAAAAAGTCAACTATACTCTTTTTGGTATCAGTAAAATCAACCGTTCTAAAACGTTCACCCTTTTTTAAATGAGATAAACTTTCAAACTCTTTAGCTAAAGTGATTGAAGCTATTTTAATAGGTTGATTTTTTTGAATCTTTAAAATAATTGTATTATTATGAGTTGTAGCAGAAATTTTAGCATGATAATACCCCATACTCTTTGCATACTTCTCCAAACTCTCTTTAAAGAGTTTTATCTGACTCTCTTCAAAAGTAGGATTAGACTTCCAAATTTTATAAATAGGTGGATAGTCAATATGACAAACCTTAAGTAGTGTTGCTCTGTCAAACTCCCCAATAACAGTATCAATATCACCTATAAATTTTATTTCTGTAAAAGTTTTTGAGTATAAAAATGTAAATATAAAAAGTAAAAGTATTAAAAGTTTTTTCATAAAAGGAATTTTAGCATACTAATGTGAAAAAAGTAATTTTTTTGAGGTTATAATACCCCACTACACTTTAGACAAAAAAAGGAAGATTTAGAGTGTAGTCCTATTAACTATATGGTTAATTATAAAGTTTGTATGCTTAAAATATTTTATAATTAAAATACTAAGATTAATTATAAAAATTAAATTAAATTGACTTTTAAATCAAAAAAGTATATACTGTAAACCTAAATATAGGAAGCTGAAAACTTTAAGTTTTCTAGCTATATTTAAATATTTATATTCAATAGATAAGGTAATAGTAAAATGAATAAAACGTTAACAACATCAATGATTCTTGGGTTAACCCTTGGTACAAATAT
>JALUKJ010000460.1 GCA_027056615.1 Campylobacteraceae bacterium
TCGCACATGGATTTACTCAAAATGAAGTAGATAAAATTGCCTCTTGGCTAAAAACTTTACCTAAAAATAGTAATAGTAATGATGATAACGATGATTAAAAAGGATATAAAATGAGCAATAAAAATAAATTAGATAGAAGAGACTTTATTAAATACTTAAGTTTAGGTGCACTATTTTCAACTATACCTTTAAGTTCAAAGGTATCAACTACCCCTCATGTAGTAGTTGTAGGAGCTGGGTTTGCAGGTTCAACTTGTGCTAAATATTTAAAACTTTGGGGAGGTAATAGTATAAATGTAACAATTATTGAACCAAATAGCGTTTATGTATCACCTATACTCAGTAATCTTGTACTTAATAATCAAAGAACAACAAATCAGTTGTCGTTTAATTATGATAAGCATATAAACTCTTATCAAATTAATATGGTGTATAAAAGTGTATTAAATATAGATACAGTTAATAAAGAGCTTATATTGAGTGATAATAGTAGAGTAAAATATGATAAAGTCATACTAGCCCCTGGTATAGATTTTATCAAGACAAATAACTATGACTTTACTAAAGTTCCACATGCTTGGATAGCTGGTGAGCAGACAAATATTTTAAAAAGACAAATAGATAGTATGGTTGATGGTGATGATTTTGTAATGACTATTCCAAAATCACCTTATCGATGCCCACCAGGTCCATACGAAAGAGCTTGCATTGTGGCGGATTATTTAAAAAATATCAAAGGTTTTACAAATTCAAGAGTAATTGTACTTGATGAAAATAGTGATATAATTGTCGAAAAGCAAAACTTCCAAAATGCATTTGATGCTCATGGTGTAGATTATCGACCAAATTGTAAGGTAACACATGTTGATGATACTAACAAAACATTAACTTATACAGAAGGCTCTATAACTGGAAAAACTATTACTGCAAAAGTTTTAAATGTTATACCAAACCAAAAAGCAGCCAAAATCATCTTTGATACAGGGCTAACTGACGGTGGAAACTTTGCACCTGTTAACCTCTTAAGTTATGAATCGACTATAAAAAGTGATATACATATTATAGGAGATTCTCATCATAGTTCACAGCCAAAAGCTGGGCATATTGGAAATTCAGAAGCAAAAATTTGTGCAGATGCAGTATTAAGAATATTAAACAACCAACCACTATACCAAAACCCTAAAACAAATTCAGCATGCTATTCACCTACTTCAAGCACAGAAGCCTCTTGGTTAAATGCTGTTTACAAATATGATGCAGTAAATAACAATATGGTTTTAGTAGATTCTAGTTACTATCCAAAATCGAGTCCATCATCAACCTATAACTATAGAGAGATGTTTAAATGGTCTGAAAATCTATTTGCAGATACATTTTCTTAAGCTACATACCTTTTTAATCATCAAGGGATTGTCAAGATAATACCTATTTATTTTTGACAATCTTTCAATATAATAAATAAAAGAGAGGAGCAATAAAATGAAAAAGATTATCTTAGTTACAGTAGTACCAATATTTATTAGTGCAGCACCTATTGATGGTTTTTTGCAACAGTTAGAAGCTCAAGCAAAAAAAGAGAATCTAAACTTTAGCGGCTTTAGTGCAAAAAGAGGAGAGCAAATCTTTACTTCTAAGCACATTGGTAAAAGAGGAAAAAAAATCTCTTGCACAAGTTGTCATACAAGAGATTTAAAAGCAACAGGTGAAAATATTTTTACAGGCAAAAAGATTAAACCCCTCTCGCCTAAAGC
>JALUKJ010000461.1 GCA_027056615.1 Campylobacteraceae bacterium
TTGCAAAAACCCTTCATTAATATTGATAGGAGAGGTTATATAATACTCCCCTGCTTTTAAAAAGTTTGAGATTATACCCAAAACTGTTTTAATTTAGTTTTAAAGATAAGTAAGAAAAAACTAGAATATACTTTTAGTTAAAAATACTAACAATATCGTGCCATATATTAGAGAAAAAGTTTAAAACTTTATCTAAAAGACCAATTTTTTCTTCTTTAGAATTATCTACTTTTTTTTTGGATTTTGGGTACTTTTATTTATATCATCAACTACTTTAGTCTCATTTACATCTTTAGAGCTGTCATTAACTAAATCATCAAGTGTAGATAGGTTTGAAAAAGCTGTTCCTGTTGCACCTCCAAACATATTTTTGTCTAATGTGACATGACAATCAATACATTTTTGTAAACCATTATGCTGTTTTACTTTTGAAGCTGTTACTTTTTTAATGTCATGACAATCCCAACAGTCTTGTCCACAACCAGAACCCATATCTATCTTTTCCATCTTTTCTTGAGTGTGACAAACTTTACAAGAGACTAAAATAGCATGGTCTTTATCCATTTTACCATTCTCTTTAATAAGTTTTGGATGACACATTACACAGTCTCCCTCACATGCACTTACACTTATATTAGAGATGAATAGTATTATTATAGCTAATAGAATTTTTTTCATAAAATTATCCTTTAATTTTTAATAGATTATAACTTGATTTAGATTATAGATATGGTATTAAATTTGATATTTGAAGAAGATTAAATTAGAGAAAAGAAAACTCTTTTCTCCAACATTAAGAGTGATAGTTAGGTGACTCTTTAGTAATTGTAACATCATGCACATGAGACTCTGAAAGTCCTGCTGAGGTAATCTCAACAAACTCTGCTTTTTTCCAAAATGTTTTAATATCTTCTGAACCACAATATCCCATAGAGGCACGTAGTCCACCTATCATTTGATGAACCACAGAGGCAATCTTACCACGGTAAGGTACACGCCCCTCAATTCCCTCTGGCACTAATTTATCGGCTGCTGTTCCCTCTTGGAAGTAACGGTCGGTACTACCTTTGGTCATAGCACCAATACTTCCCATACCACGATACTCTTTAAACTGTCGCCCATTAAATAGTATCATCTCACCAGGAGCTTCATAAGTACCTGCCAAAGCAGAACCTAGCATTACAGAACTTGCCCCAACTGCTAAAGCTTTTGCAAAATCTCCAGAGAAACGAATACCACCATCGGCAATAACAGGAACACCTAGAGGGTTAGCCACTTGTGCTACCTCATCAATAGCAGAGATTTGTGGAACACCAACACCAGTTACAATTCTAGTAGTACAGATAGAACCCGGTCCAATTCCTACTTTAACAGCATCTGCTCCTGCTTCAATTAAATCTTTTGCTGCTACTCCACTTGCAATATTTCCTGCAATCACATCAACATCAAGGTTAGCTTTAATCTCTTTAAGAGTATCAATTATACCTTGTGAATGTCCATGAGCAGAGTCAAGCACAATCACATCAACACCAGCTTTTACCAAGGCTGTTGCACGGTCAAGTTGCCCCACACCAATGGCTGCACCAACACGTAGTCGTCCATGCTCATCTTTGTTGGCATTTGGGTACTGCTCTTTTTTCTCAATATCTTTAATGGTAATAAGCCCTTGAAGTTTGTTTTCATTATCAACAATAGGAAGCTTTTCTATTTTATGCTCTTGTAAAATCTTTGCTGCCTCTTCAAGTGTTGTTCCTGCCTTAGCTGTTACAAGTGGCATTTTAGTCATAACATCTTCGATTGTAGCCGACATATCTCTAATAAAACGCATATCACGGTTAGTAATAATTCCTAAAAGTGTCATATCAGGGTCAACTACAGGCACACCTGAAATCTTATACTCACCCATTAAAGCATCTGCATCTGCTACTGTTTTTTTAGGGCAAATATAGATAGGGTCAATAATAATTCCACTCTCTGACTTTTTAACTTTAGAAATCTGCTTAGCTTGTGTCTCAATATCCATATTTTTATGAATAATTCCAATACCACCCAAATGTGCCATGGCAATCGCTGCTCTATACTCCGTTACAGTATCCATTGCAGCCGAGACAAGTGGTGTGTTTAAAGTTACACGTTTGGTCAAATTGGTTTCAATGCATACCTCTTTTGGAAGAACGGTTGAGTGTTGTGGAACTAACAACAAATCTTCAAATGTAAATGCTTTTTTCTTTATGTTCATGTGTAATCTTTTCCTTTACTTAGTATAGTTAACGGCTCTCTCAAGGCTTAATGCCCCATCAAACACAGCTTGTTCATTAAATGCTTTTCCAATAAGTTGTAGACCTATTGGCATACCCTCACTATTTTTAGCAACAGGTAAAGAGATAGCAGGTAATCCTGCTAAATTTACCCCAATAGTATACATATCACTCTTATACATCTCTAGTGGGTCATGGGTTGAACCTATCTTAGGTGCAACTGTTGGCGCTACAGGAGAGAGGATTAAATCTGCTTCATCAAAAATCTTGTTAAACTCATCTTTAATTAGGTGTCTTACCTTTTGAGCTTTAACATAGTAGGCATCGTAGTATCCTGCTGAAAGTACAAAGTTTCCAAGCATAATTCTTCGTTTAACCTCATCACCAAATTGAGCTCTTGTATTTCTGAATGTCTCTTCAAGATTTGTCCCCTCAACACGTTTACCATAACGAATACCATCATAACGTGCCAAGTTGGTTGTCGCCTCTGCTGTGGCTACAATGTAATAAGTTGCAATGTCATACTTAGTATTTGCCATGGTTTTATGAACAATAGTATGTCCTATATCTTCAAGTGTTTTTATAGTATTGGTGTATGCTTCTTGAATCTCCTCTGAAGCCTCTGCTATGTAGTTATCTATGACTGCAATAGTCATTTTTCTATTGACATCTAACTTTTCAGTAACACTCTCTAAAGGTAAATCTGAACTGGTTGAATCTTTTGGGTCATAAGAGGCAATAGCATCATACAAAATCGCAGAATCTTCAACATTTTGAGTAATTGGTCCAATTTGGTCAAGCGATGAAGCATAAGCCCCCAAACCAAAACGACTTACTCGTCCATAAGTTGGCTTCATTCCAACACAGCCACAATAAGAAGCAGGTTGACGAATAGACCCACCTGTATCACTTCCAAGTGCTGCAATGGCAATACCTCCTGCAACAGCAGCAGCCGAACCACCTGAACTTCCTCCAGGGACACGGTCATCACCATAAGGGTTTTTAGTAACACCGTAAAAAGAGCTTTCAGTAGTTGAACCCATAGCAAACTCATCCATATTTGCTCTACCAAAGGCAGAAAATCCTTTAGAGAATAGATTTTCAATAACAGTTGCATTGTAGGGAGCTACATAACCTTGCAAAATCTCTGAACCAGCAGTAACCGACCAACCTTTAACTTGAATATTATCTTTAACTAAAATAGGAACGCCCTCACCTGCCGAAGCAAAGTCAATATACGCATTTAATCCACCCTCTTTTGCTCTAATTTCCATCTTATTTTCAAGCAGTTCTAGTTCTTCTTTGTTCTTTGTTAATGCTTCTTTTAATGTAATCACTATTTTTCCTACAATTTCATCAATAAAATTTTTTGCGAGATTATAGCCAAAAGTTAATAATGCTATACTGTTAAGACAAGAACTACTTACAAGGAGATGAAATGAAGAAAATTATCGCGTCAACAACACTACTTCTCTTAGCACTGGGGGGAAAATGTATCGCCGATGATGAGCTAAATATTAAAATTGTCGATGAGTCAGAGAAATCGGCTCTCTTTCAAAAAGGGAAAATTATGGGATGTACTGACTTTAGTCTAAAGAAAGAAGAGAGTTGTGCTAAAAAACCACAAGATCTAATTTTAGATAAACTTCCTAGCTCTTCTCAAATAAGTGATGAAGAGGTAGAAGACAAAATTAAGAGCAAAGAGATAAAAGAGCAACTTCTTGATATTATTGGAGAGCTTAAACAACTCAAACAGGAACAAAAAGAGAATCGTGAGACTATCAAAGAGTTAAGGAGTTTAGTAAAAGTACTTTCAACAAAAAATAGTCACAAAAAAGTTGCTCTTATAAAAAAAGGAATCAAAAAGCTTCAAAAAAGAAAATCACCTAAAAGTGAAGCTACTCTTATTAGAAAACCTATTAAAGAGATTTCAAGAACAAATAGTGAAGTCATAGTAGAGGTACAAAACAATGAGTCTCTATCAACCTATGCACAAGCTTATTATGGGAACAATAGACTCTACTACAAAATCTACAAAGCAAACAAAGATAAGATTCCTTCTAATCTACAAATTACTATTGGAAGTCACTTGCGTATTCCTTTAAATTAATTTTTTGCTCCCATTGTTTCTTAATGGGACTCTTTAAGTAGCTGACTATAATAAATGTCAGGTACTTATAACAACTTCCAAAAATCATCCAACTCAAACAACAACAAATCTTTATCTGTAGAGTTTTTTAACTCATTAGAAAATCCATTTTTAGAAAAGAGAGCAAAAATATCTGCTTTTAACCCTGAGGTTTCAGCCTTTTGGCGTAATTTACTCAATTCACTTTTACAAACTCTTCTGTTGGTATATTTACACTCTCCTAAGATATTTCTACCATCTTTATGGGTCGCCCAAATATCAAACTCAGAGTGTTTGTCCCAATAGTTTCCGTTGATAACTAACTGATTATCAAAGTATATATTTAAAAGCTCTTGTGAGAGTTGTTCAAAAACAAAAGAGTGTAATCGTGCAAAATGTTGATTAAAGTTTTCATAAAAGCGTACTGAATTGCCACTATTTAACTCTTTGTGATATGGTTCTACAAATCCAAACCAAAAACGGTGGAAAGGCTTTTTAAAAAGTATTTTAGGTTCTATTTTATAGTGCCGTAGAGACTTCTCTAACTTCTGATTTGGATATTTTTTTAAAGCAGGTTCTCGTGAGTCCTCAAACTCTATAATATCCAAATCTACCAACTCATTGAGTAGACGTAGCCCCAAACTCTCTCCAACTCTTGCTTTTCTAAAGACATTAGAGAGACGACCATCTCCACGAGCAATGGCAACAAGTAACCAACGATAAGGCTCTTCAATAAGATATGAAGGAGAGATTTGTTTATTTAAAAGATGATACTGCTCCACAAAATTGAAACGTACAATAGAGTCCAAATCATCAAAGAAATCCAACTCCAATTTCTCCCCTACCCCACCAAATACAGCGAATAGTTCAATAGCTTGTTCTAATTCCAAGTAGGGATAATGTCCAAAAAACTTTTGAAATAGTACTTTTATATCTGTCCTTTTAACTTAAGCTTATATCTATTATAGCAACAATAACAGTAAAATAAAATAAAAAAATAAAATACATAAGACAATTTACTGAAAAGATGTGAACCTCACTCTCCCAAATCAAAGATTAAGGGAGAGGATTTTGAGAAAATTTTTGTTCAACAACCTCCCGACCATCAACCCGATACCCCTCTTTCCCCTTCAAATAATCCTCAACACTTAATCCCATAACGCTACTACCTCGACCCTCATGATTATGCACAAAGTGGATAGAGCTAATATAAGGCTCAATAATATTAATCTTTTGAATAGGAGTAATGACCAAAAGTTGTAGATTTAATCGCTTAAATAACTCTAGTCCATATCTAGTAGAGTCATCAGAACCTTTACCAAAGGCTTCGTCTATCATTACAAATCTAAAGCTTTTACTGCTGTTTTCTTCTAATCCATAAGCAAAAGCAATAGAAGAAGCCAACACAGTATAGGCTAGTTTCTCTTTTTGTCCTCCTGATTTTCCTGAAGAGTCGCTATAGTACTCTTTTAGAGAACCATCTCCTAGATACTTCTCATTTGCTCCAAAACTAAACCAGTTTCTTACATCGGTTACCTTTTTTCTCCATTTTTTATCGACATCTACAAAATTTTGTCGTCCGTTAAATCGCTCTATAATCTTTTTGACTTGTAAAAATTTAGCCTCATCGTAACTCTCATCGCCACCTACTGTTCCACTAAGAGCCTGTTTTAAATCCTCTTTAAACTCTCTAATATCACTATCAATACTCTTTGTCATACTAAGTTCTATAAATGTTCCTACACTATACTCAATAGATTTCAAAGA
>JALUKJ010000462.1 GCA_027056615.1 Campylobacteraceae bacterium
TTAAAAGTAATGGAAGTTGATATAAATTTATCTCTTGAAAAATCTCTAATTCTTTAAATAAAACAGCTTCATGTTTATCTATTTTTTTCTGAATAGACTCTATGGCTTTACTTCTATTACGTATTTTAAGTTCATTGAGTCGCATTAGTTCATTTACTCTTCTAATTTCTTTATTTATAGTAATTTTATCTTCTTCTATCTCCTCTATTTTATTAGATACTTTTAGTTCTTTTTCTTGTAAATTGGTAAATTTTACAACCTCTTCATTTCCTAATTTATTCGATAATCTATTTGCCACTTTTTTAGTATCAATTATCATATTATATAAAATATCTAAATCAAAAGAGTATTCAAATATGCGTTTTATTTTTTGAGATTTAGTTAAGATTAAATCCTTTTCAACCTCTCCATCAAAAAATATAAAATCAATTAATTCAATAGGAAATTTCTCTGCTAGTTTAATTGTGCTTATACACTAGTTTTGTTTTCAAAATTAATATTTTATTATGTTGTATAATATGATATAATAAAGGTATGAAAAGAAAAACTACAACACAGTTTATCGAAGAGAGTAGAAAGGTACATAAAGATGAATTTGATTATTCAAAAGTTGAATATATCAATAATCAAACAAAAGTCATAATAATTTGTAAGATACATGGTCAATTTTTACAGACTCCTAGCCATCATATATTTAGAAAACAAGGTTGTCCTATATGTAAAGGAAGTCAAAGAAAAACTATAGAAGAATTTATTGAAGAAGCTAAAAAAATACATAAAGATACTTATGATTATTCTAAAGTTAAATACATTAACAATCAAACAAAAGTAACGATAACTTGTATTAAACATGGAGATTTTTTTCAAATCCCAAGCTCTCATATATACAAAAAAGCTGGTTGTCCGAGTTGTGCTATAGAGAATAGAACTTATAAATTGAGAAAAACTCAAAAAAAATTTATTGAAGAAGCTAAAAAAATACATAAAGATATTTATGATTATTCTAAAGTTGGATATGTTAATAGTTTTAAAAAAGTAGAAATAATATGTAAAAAACATGGTAGTTTTTGGCAAGACCCAAGTCTTCATTTAAGTGGTAGAGGCTGTAAAAAATGTTTTATAGAAAAACAAACAGACAGAAAGCGAAAAGGTGTAAAAAAATTTATTGAAGAAGCAAAGGAAATACACAAAGATACTTATGATTACTCAAAAATAGAGTATGTTAATAACAAAATAAAAATAGGAATTATTTGTAAAGCACATGGTATTTTTTGGCAAAGCCCTAGTCATCATTTACATGGTAGTGGTTGTCCAAATTGTGCTTTTACTGGATTTAACTCTGCTAAACCTGCAATACTTTATTATTTAAAAGTAAATACAGAAAAATTTCCTTTATATAAAATAGGTGTCACAAATTATACTGTTAAGAAAAGATTTTGCAAAAATGATTTACAAAAAATAATTGTACTTAAAACTTTTTCCTATACATTAGGAGAAGAAGCACTACAAGAAGAAAAGAAAATTTTAAAAAAATTTAAAACTCATAAATATACAGGAGATAAAATATTAAATAGTGGAGGAAATTCAGAATTATTTATAAAAGATATTTTATCGCTTGATAAAAATATACAAGGTTAAGACATTTCTTATAACTTTACCTCATCTATTATCTCTTTCAAAAGATACTTAGCTTTTGACTCAATTTCATACTTATATTTTTTTAAAACTTTGAAATCATCTATAGTATTT
>JALUKJ010000463.1 GCA_027056615.1 Campylobacteraceae bacterium
GATAGCTACTGTTTTGGTTTGTAAAATCATCTAAATAGGACTTTGCTGATTTGGGAAACTTTGGCTCTTCATACCCCTCATTTATTGCATAGAGATAGTCATCAAGCTTAGTTAAAATCTCTGACTCTTTTAGTGATTGAGTAGCTGAAGATTTAAAAGCGTGATAGAAAAATCCTGCAATCATAGCAAAATTATCGGCATTTAGAAGTTGTATGGCTAGATGATTTAATTTTAGATTTTGTAAATATTCGTAATTCATATTGGAATTATAGCAGAGGTAAGGCTACAAAAAAGACCACTCCACTTGTCAAAACTTTAAAAAGCAACACTAAACAGCAAAGCCTCACACCACTTTAGTTAAAATAACATCAAATAATACAAAATAGTTAAATAAAAGGATAGATGTGAAGCTATATAATGTGGCTGTAGTTGGTGCAAGTGGGGCTGTTGGAGAAGAACTCTTTAGAGTTATGGAGGAGCAGAACTTTCCTGTAGGAGAGTTGCTTCCATTAGCAAGCATTAACTCTGTAGGTAAAGAGATAGAGTTTAATGGTAAAGAGTATAAGATACAAGAGTTAACAGAAGATGTCTTTAAAGGGCGTGATATTGATATTGCTTTCTTCTCTGCTGGTGGGAGTATCTCTGCTAAATATGCAAAGTATGCTGTAGAGTCAGGAGCAGTGGTTATTGACAATACCTCTCACTTTAGAATGATTGACAATATTCCTTTGGTTGTCCCAGAGGTAAATCCAGAAGATATATCACTTTGGGAAGAGACAGGGATTATTGCTAATCCTAACTGTTCTACTATTCAAATGGTACAACTACTTAAACCTCTCCATGACCTTTATGGAATTAAGAGAGTAGATGTCTCAACCTACCAAGCAACAAGTGGAGCAGGAAAAGCAGGAATGGAAGAGCTTGTACGTCAAATGCAAGACTTCTTTGCCTTTAAACTAGATGAAACTAAAGTTGAAGCGTTTACACACCAAATTGCTCTTAATGTTATTCCTCATATTGATACACCTCAAGAGAATGGTTACACTAAAGAGGAGATGAAGATGGTCAATGAGACCAATAAGATTATGCATTCAAATTTTGCAGTAAGTGCAACTTGTGTACGTGTTCCTGTTCTTCGTTCTCACTCTGAGTCTATTACTATTACTTTTGAAGATGATGTAGATGTTAATGTAGAAGAGGCTAGAGAGGCACTTGCCTCTTTTGAAAATGTTAAGTTGGTTGATGACCTAAAGAACAATGAATACCCAATGCCAATGACAGCAACCGATACAGATGAAACCTATGTAGGAAGAGTTAGAAAAGACCTCTATGCTTCAAATATACTTCACCTTTGGGGTGTAGCTGACCAAGTCAGGGTAGGGGCTGCGACAAATTCAGTTCGTATTGCTCAAAAATGGATAGAGTTAGAGGGTTAAGATGAAGTTTATAGAACATATTTTTGAAAGTACTTTGTGGAATATACGATTTTTTGTACTCCTTGCAGTTTTATTTTCAATGATTGGTGGTATTGCACTATTTATTGTTGCTTCTGTTGATGTTTGGAATGTTGTAGGAAGTGTAGCACATACTTATCTAAACCATCTTCATCCAGAAAAATTCCATGAACAGATTGTTGGTGGGATTATTGGTGCTGTTGATTTGTACCTTATGGCTGTTGTTATGTTTATCTTTGGATTTGGACTCTATGAACTCTTTATCTCTGAGATAGATGTAGCAAAACGTCAGG
>JALUKJ010000464.1 GCA_027056615.1 Campylobacteraceae bacterium
ATGATTTTAAACACAGTTTAAAAAGGGAAAATATGAAAAAACTGATTTTTAAAATTATGGCTCTTGCAATTTTATCCTCTATAGAGCTTATTGCAATCACTGAAAACTCATTGGTGTCACCTATAAATATGGGAATTTATAATATAACTGATACCTCTGTCCGTATTAGCTTTAAAGATATGTCAAGTAATGAAAAAGGTTTTAAGGTTACTTATTTAGAAGATGGTCAAAAGATTGTTTCGGTGGTTAAATCACGAGATTTAGTTGGAACAGGAAAATATAATTATGTTAACTTGAAAAATTTACATCCATCTTCTCTTTATCAAGTCAGTATAGTTGCTTTTAATAAAGATGGAAAATCTTCTCCTTTAGTTAAATATTGTAGGACTTTAGCGTCAAAAGAAATAGATGTAAATAGTCCACCTATTGCAAATGCAGGAAAAAATAAAAGTATGCTCTTTGGAACAAGTATTTTAATGAGGGGTATAGCGACAGACAGTGATGGAACCATTAGTTCTTATCTTTGGGAAGAGGGTTCAAAAGTTTTAGGAAATACTAGTGCATTTACCTATACTCCTTCATCTGAAGGTATTAAAAAATTAACTTTTTCTGTTACAGATGACGATGGTGCAAAGGCTCAAGATAGTGTAGATATTATGGTTGTTGACCAATCTGTGGTAAGCATTAATGATTTTGGTGCAATTCCTGATGATAATAAAGATGATACAGAAGCAATTCAAAAAGCATTAGCTGTTAATGGACATATTACTATGAAAAGAGGAGTTTATAATGTTCATGGTCTTGTACGTTTAAATAAAGAGACAGTGATTGAGGGGATGGGTTCTACTTTCTTATCTGTTTTAGATACAAGTAACAACGGACGAACATCTAAAAATATTTTAACATTATCTGGAGATAAGATAACGATTAAAAATTTAATCTTAGATGGTGCTTATACCAGTGGTAATGCTAAAGAGGGAAATAATGTCTCTTCATTACTACATATTTATGACTCTAATAATGTTCTTCTTGATAATGTGAATACAGTGAATTATTCATCAAATTGGTGGAGTAGATTTAATTTCTCTAAACTTAATGCTAATCATAGAATGGATATGTATCATGTTGTGTATATTGGATTTTCTAAAAATATTACAATTAAAAATATGGAACAACTAGGCAATATTAAGACAGAAGGTCTTTTAATTTATGAGTCAGATAATATTTCAGTTGAAAACTTTAAATCATTAAACTCTCCTAAAATTTGGACTTCTTTAAATGTTATTGCATCTGATAATATTACAATGAATAATATTGAAGTTGCAGATGGTTTACCTAATCAGGGAGGAAGCTCTATAAATTTTATTGCAAATTACCATTTTTTAGTTAAAAATACTAAAACAACAACTAAACAAGGTTTTGATATCTCTAATGAGATTAGAGGAAATACTTTAAATAGTAGGGTGACAAGAGATACCTCTTATGGAGTTTTTGATAATTGTCATTTTGAGGGGCAACGAGCATTATATGGGTATCCTACAATAAACAAGAGTGAAGATTTGGTATTTAAAAATACAAAATTTATTCCTACAAAAGAGGGTTATGCCACATGGGGTGCTAGAATTCAAAGAGCAGGAAAAATCAGATTTGAAAATTGTACTTTTGGAAGTAAAAAATATAAAACTTATGGAATAATAATGGGAGATAGTGATGATATAATTATTAAAAATTCTACATTTATTAATC
>JALUKJ010000465.1 GCA_027056615.1 Campylobacteraceae bacterium
TATCCATAGTATCCATAACCTGTGCCGACATTTTACGGTCAGCAACAGCATTACACTCTTGGATAATCCTATCAGCCAAAGTCGATTTACCGTGGTCAATATGAGCAATAATAGAAAAGTTTCTAATGTGTGACTGTGGTATATTATCTGCCATTTGGTTCCTTCGTAGGTTCGGTAACACCGAACATCTTAATTAGTCTCAAATAAAGAATTTACACTCTCATTGTTGTAAACACGGCGAATCACTTCACCTAACATTTTAGCTGTTGAAAGTACTTTGATTTTACTACAACTACCATTTTTCATAGGAATCGTATTGGTAACAACCAACTCATCTAATTCACCATTTTCAATACGCTCAAATGCAGGGCCAGAAAGCACAGGGTGCGTACAACATGCCATTACAGATGTTGCACCTTTAGCTTTAAGGGCAGCTGCTGCTTTAACCATTGTTCCTGCTGTATCTACCATATCATCAATCATAATGACATCTTTACCCTCAACATTCCCAATAATATTCATTACCTCTGACTCATTTGCTTTTTCACGTCGTTTATCAACAATAACCATCTCTAAACCCATAGTCTTAGCAAAATATCTAGCACGTGCAACCCCACCAATATCAGGACTTGCTACTACAGGATTTTTAAGATTTTTAGCCTTAACATAGTCGTTAAATAAAACAGCACCATAGAGGTTATCTACAGGAATATCAAAAAAACCTTGTATTTGAGAAGCGTGTAAATCAACAGTTACAACTCTTGTAATTCCTGCTGTCTCCATAAGGTTAGCTACCAATTTAGCAGAAATTGGAACTCTTGGCTCTGCTTTTCTATCTTGTCTAGCATAACCGTAGTAAGGAACAACAGCTGTAATAGAACGTGCAGATGAACGCTTAAGAGCATCTACCATAATAAGAAGTTCCATCAAATTGAAGTTTGCAGGGGCTGAGGTTGGTTGTAAAATAAAGACATCTTTTCCCCTTACACTCTCTTCAATTTTAACGTTAATTTCATTATCTGAAAACTTTGTAATTTTTGCTTTAGAGAGTGGCTGTTCGAGATATTTTGAAACCTCTTGTGCTAATTCGGGGTTAGCTGTACCTGAGAAGAGCATATATCCTGTCATTTGTCTACCTTATAGTTAGTATATTTCTTGCGAATTTTACCCATATTTGACTAATAAGCTGATGATGTACGATTAAGTGTTTTTAGCTAAAATTACAAGTAGTTACTTTTAAAGGAGTAAAATTATGCTTAATCTACTTTTAACTCTATCTTTAGGTATTATTATTGGTTGGACTTTTCATTCTTTTTTTAATGAGTTAGGTACACCTAATATTGTTAGAACGAATAGTAACAAGAATATAGCATTACAAACAGCAGGAGGTGAAATAAATGCTCAACTCAAGGAGGCTGAAAAACTTCTATAGGAGAAGTCGAACTAGATAAATTTCAACTTATTAGCTCATCTTTTCAACAAAAAAATGCTGATGGACTTTTAGGTATGAACTTCTTTAAAAAGTTCAAGTTTAAAATAAACCAAGAGAATGAGGTTTTATATCTTTCAATTCTCTCCTACTTAACAGCCTTTCCTAAATCCCACATAGGCATAAAAATTCCAAGTGCCATCAGAAGAACTAAACCTGCAATAAAGAACATCATAATAGGTTCAATATAGGTTGCCAAGTTATCAATAAGGTCTTGAAAACGAGCATCGTAATACTCGGTTACTTTGTCCAACAT
>JALUKJ010000466.1 GCA_027056615.1 Campylobacteraceae bacterium
TTCAATTATGAGTTTTGCTATTTTTGAGTATAAATCTATCTCTACACAATTATCACCATAAACTATCTCTATTCTTGGAACTAAAACAATCTTCTCTTCCCATTCCTTAAACTCATTGATAAAAGTAATAGAAGTCTCTTGCATTGCATCTAAATTATTTTTTATCTCTTGTGATGTCATTTTAGTATATTTAAACATCTCTTTCATATCAACTCTAACCGTATCCATCTGTTTGTCAAAATCAAACTTTTCTAAAATTGTAGCAAGGTAAAAAATTGTTTTAATGGCATTACCATTACTCTTATTGATGGTATTGTCTATAAAGTTATTGCTAATTTTTTTTCTTGGAGTGATTTTTTCTTTCTCACGCTCCTCTTTTTTTCTCTCTTTCCACTCTGCCATTGTCATTGAGAAAGTCTCCTATTTTATTTTAGTGACCAAAAATATATTATATAGCCTTAGCAAAATTATAGTCACTATATTATTAAGATGACCTTTTGAGCTACAAGGCACTAAAATATATTTTTGGTCACTAAAAGATTTTATGGTTAAAAATTAAGAATTGAATAAGTCACTAAAATAGAACAAATAGGTCGGTTTATTCAGTTATTTGGTCACTAAAAGATTGATTTTTCTTGCAAATTTTTAGCCTGACAAAACCCTCTTTAAACAACTATATTTAGGGCTTTAAAAGAGTTCTAAAATTCTCATTTTAAAAAAGTTATTCACACCCCTATAACTACTCTTATAACTATCTTTATAATAATAGAAAGGAGCAACAATAAAAAATAGGAAAAATTATTTATATTTTCTAAAAATAACTAAAAAAGAGGATAATTTTGACTCTATGCTATACAACCTAAGTCCAATATGCTATAATCGAACCATGAAAAAGAATCTAAAAAAACTACCCATTGGCATTAGTACTTTTAGTAAAATAATTGAGCAAGACTATCTTTATATCGACAAAACCAAAGAGGCTTATGAACTTATAACACATTATCAATACGCCTTTCTCTCACGCCCACGCCGTTTTGGAAAGTCACTTTTTATAGACACGCTTCAAGAGATATTTGAGGGAAATAAAAAACTTTTTGAGGGTTTGTATATTGATGATAAATGGGATTTTGACGATAAATATCCTGTCATAAAGATAAATTGGGGTGGAGAGTTACGAACACCATCAATGGTTAAAAATAGATTAGAAGATACACTTCTATATAATCAAAAAAGATTGGGAATAATTTGTGATAAAACAGAACAGTTTGATTCATGTTTTGAAGAGTTAATTCGTAAAGCCTATGAAAAATATCAAAAACCAGTAGTCATTTTAATAGATGAGTACGATAAACCCATTCTTGATAATCTTGACCATATGGAGGTAGCAAAAGCTAATGGAGAGATACTTAAAAGTCTCTATGTCATCATGAAAGACAACGACCGATACATCAAATTTGCCTTTTTAACAGGGGTTAGTAAGTTTACCAAGGCGAGTATTTTTAGTGGACTTAATAATCTCAAAGATATAAGTATGTTACCCAAATATGGTAATGTCTGTGGCTATACACAAAAGGACATAGAGACCACTATTTTACCCTACTTAGAGGGTGTTGATTTAAAGAAATTAAAAGAGTGGTATAACGGTTACAACTTTCTAAAAGATAAAATCTATAACCCTTTTGATATACTACTTTTTATAGATGCTGATTTTCTCTTTAAAAACTACTGGTTCAACACAG
>JALUKJ010000467.1 GCA_027056615.1 Campylobacteraceae bacterium
GTTACAATAGAGCTAAAAATAAACGCTTTTTTTTTAATTAAGAGTAATTTTATCCTATTTAAACTATAATCCTTTTACAAACAAATATTTAAGGAATAAAAATGGCAACAGTAACATTTAAAAATGACATCGTATGTAACCTAGCGGGTACAGAAATTAACGTAGGTGACACAGCACCAGTAGTAACAGTAGTAAACTGTAATCCAATGCTTCAAGATGAGCAAGTTGGAGGAGAAGGTAAAGTTCAACTAGTAATTGCAGTTCCTTCACTTGATACAGGTGTATGTGACGCAGAGACAAGAAGATTTAACACAGAAGCAGCATCTTTAGATGGTGTAGAGGTAATCACAGTTTCTATGGACTTACCATTTGCTGCTGCTAGATGGTGTGGAGCTGCTGGTATTGAAAACATCAAAGTATGTTCAGACTTTAGAAATAAAGATTTTGCAAATGCTTATGGTGTTCTTTTAGCTGATGGTCCTTTAGCTGGTGTGACTGCTAGAGTTATCTTTGTAATTGGTAAAGATGGAAAAGTTACTTATAAACAAACTGTTCCTGAAATCACACAAGAGCCTAATTACGAAGAGGCATTAGAAGCTGCAAAATCTGCTTGTTAAGCACTTTTTGATAAACCTCTTTTTTAAAAGAGCGTTTAAGTACCTGGCCATAATAAATGTCATATTTTAATGAAATTATTTTGCCTTAAATTTGTGCTTAGATAGACGAAGGACTAGCCTTAGCTAATTCGAGTATATCTAAGTGCAAAGATGAGGCAAAAGAATTTCACCCTATGGGCGATAAGAAAAAGGCACATCTACGGCGTTAGATTTTTTTGAATTAGCTACGGCTAGTCCTACAAAAATCTACCTTGTATCTGTACCTTTTTCTTATCGTTAAAATATGACATTTATTATGGTCAGGTACTTATCCCTGAACTTTTTTATATACTTCACTAATAACTCTATATATCTCACTAGAAAATAATTTTATTATTTGCTTCCATATCAATAAAATAGCATATTTGACTCATAATTTCAAAAGGGCTTTTTGAGAGATAGAGTGTTTCTCTTCTTCTGCATCTTCATAATAATCAATTGCCGTTCATAAATATCTATAGAAAACTATATGTTAGCAAAATTATATAACCTTCAATACTTTTACTATCCTTATAGAATTTCTTCTGCTATTTTATCCTCTCAATTAAGTATTGTACCCTTATTTACTATATAAGTCAGCAATCCTAACTATACCACAGCAATCCTAACTATACCAACGAATCTACCCCTATTCAAATAAATCAACTAAAAAAAGCCCATCTATCCTTAAAATAATATAAAATACAAAAAAGGCTAATAGTAAACAATCCTCCAAAACCCCATAATAAGTAAGTTTCAGGCAATAATATAGTGTCATCATTAAAAAAATCCATGTTTTTACTCCAATAATTGCTATATAAAGTCAGAAGCGTGTATCTTAGGAGAATCTCTATCTCTAATCATAAAGAGCATTAAGGTATCCCAATCATCAAAATAGAGATATCTGCTTAAAACATTTATCTCTCTAAAAAACTCTTCTCTTGGTAATTTTGCTCTTGCTTTGGCATAATCTTCATCTAAAAATTCAAGTACGGTATGAAAGAGAAATGCCAAGATATTTAGAGTAAATAGAAATCCTGATAGATGCTCTTTTCCATGTCCAAAGTTATGCTCTAGGTGATACCCTTTTGTTTTAAGTAT